>JBMTLP010000132.1:0-7851 GCA_049433245.1 Pirellulales bacterium | reverse complement strand
GTCGCGGCATCCCCGGTGTGTTCGTGGACCTTGAGCCGCACGTGCGCGGTGGCGGTCAATTTGGAGGAACGAGCGGGCCGGACGGAATGGGCATCGCGCTTCGTGGTCTCTGCCGCGTGCTCGACACCGCGTCGGTTTCGTATCACCTCCGCGACTTTGACGATCTGCTTGCCGCCCGTGGGCTGACGGCCACATGACGAGCACGCGAGTGCCGTCCAAGCAGATCGAGAGAGCACACACCTACACAAGGTTTGGAGAAGAGCGATGAGTGAGACGACCGAACCAGGCAGCTACTTCGTCTCGAACTACCCTCCCTTCGATCGCTGGGGCACCGAGGCGGTGCCCGCGGTCCGCGCGGCGTTTGCTCAGCCGCCTGGAGAGGTGCCGCTGGGCCTCTATCTGCACATTCCGTTCTGCAGGAAACGCTGCAAGTTCTGCTACTTCCGGGTCTATACGGACAAGGCCGCGGGCGACGTCGAACGCTACACGCAAGGGCTCGTTCGTGAGGCCGAACTGGCTGCTGCGAGCGCTGCAGTTCACGGCCGTGAACTGAAGTACGTGTATTTTGGAGGTGGCCCGCCCTCCTTCCTGAGCACGCGGCAACTGGAACGGCTCGTTGCCGGTCTGCATGACAGCTTCGGCTGGGACCATGCCGAAGAGGTGACGTTTGAATGTGAGCCCGGCACCCTCTCCGAGCCGAAGGTGAAGACGCTTCGCGGCCTGGGCATGACGCGGATCTCGCTCGGAGTGGAGAACTTCGACGACGACATCCTCCAGGCCAACGGCCGGGCACATCTGTCCGGCGAGATCATGCGGGCATGGGACTGGATCAAGGCCGCCGGGTTTCCCAACACGAACATCGACCTCATCTCGGGGATGGTGGGGGAGACGGACGAGTCGTGGCACGCCACCGTCGCCAAGACGCTCGCGATGGAGCCCGACAGCGTCACGATCTACCAGATGGAACTCCCACTCAACACGACGCTCGTGCATGACTGGAAGGAGAGCGGGGTACCGGCGCCGGTCGCGGATTGGCCAACGAAGCGCGGGTGGGTGGATTGGGCGTTTCGTCGCTTTGAAGAGGCCGGCTACACCGTCTCGAGCGGCTATACCCTTGTGCGAGATCCTGCACGCGTGGCTTTCCGCTACCGGGACATGCTCTGGGAAGGGAGCGACCTCATCGCACTGGGGGTGGCGAGTTTTGGTCACCTCTCCGGGCTTCACTATCAAAACGAGCCCCACTGGGACGCCTACCTCGAAGCGGTGGAAGCTGGCCGACTGCCGATTGCCCGTGGCATGGTGCCGACCCCGCGTGAGCGGCTGATCCGTGAAATGATTCTGCAACTCAAGCGTGGCCGGCTGGATGTGCCGAGGTTTCGGCAAAAGTTTGGCGTCGACGTGCTTGAGACGTGGAAGGACACCTGGCGCGGGCTGCAGGACGAAGGACATCTCAGCTTGGTTGACGACCGTGTCGAGCTGACGCGAGCAGGATTGCTCCAGGTAGACCGACTGCTGCACCGGTTCTTTGAACCCTCTCCCCCACCAGAGCACAGCGCGTCTGCGTGAGGTCGAATGCTCGACGCTGCGGTGAAGAGCGGTTACAGACCAAGCGCGAGCACGGTTCTCTCTTTGGAACGCCGCCTGGCCATGCCGAGGAAGGTTGCGAGGTGTGCGCTGATTGATCACCGTCCCTCGCGGCGGCATCCAAAGGCCGTGCAGCTTTTTGGGAGATTTCTAGTGCAGACGCCGATTTCACGTGCTGCGAAGGCCTTTCGCGAAAACGCAGAGCATCACGCCATCACGTCGCTGCTCGACGTGGGGGCGATCGACGTGCCAGTCACCGCCGATCGGCAGGGAGCCCCAGTCTTCCGAGGGGGCATTTCCGTGGTGCCTCAACCGAAGGTGCTCCGTGATCGATTGCGGGCAATCTCGGCGGACCTGGCTGCCGCTTGGCGGGCAGAGACGCTTCCAGAGGAGGTTACCACGCCAGCCGGCTTGCGAGCCGCTGCAGAGCGGGTGGTCCGCCGCGGAGCAGGCCGTGACGAACATATCGGCTGGACGATGGTGGCCTTGGTGACTGCCTATTGGCGGGAGCAGATCGCCGAACCTGGCGGGCGTCGGTTGCTCCTCTTGCCCGACTGCTGTTCCGCTGCCGAGCGTGGTCATGGGGCGCCCGCGATCTGTGGGCCGCAGTGCGTGTACGCCACCCTGGCGTCTGCCGCGGTCGATAGCGGATGGCAGGTGGCGAGCACACGTGATGCGGTCGCCGCCATGTCCGCCTTGCTTGGTGGACGCTGCGGAGGTGTGCTCGGCGTGGCATCGCTGGAAGAGCTTGAACAGGCCTTTGCCTTGCTTCCGCCCTTCGCTGTGCCGATTGCTGCCGTGCCGGTGAATACTGGGGTCGACGCGCAACTGGAGTTTTCCTCAGCAGAGGCGGGCAACGGCTGCCCTGTGGAGCAGGTCGACTCGGAGTGGGTGCTCGGCCTGTTGGGAGTGGCAGGAGGTTCGGTCTCGCCGGTGGCGGACTATCTTCCACTGCTTCGCGAGTCTGCAGAGATGTTCACCAAGGAAGCCCTCGCAGATCTCTTCGCAGGGCTCGATGTGGACTGTGCTCGCGCCGCCTGTCAGTTGTCGACACGAGCGGCTGAGTCGTTGCCGGCAGCGACTGCGACCGAGGCGATTGCCATCGATTTTCTGGCGAGGGGAGGCAAGTTTCTCCGGCCATTCATGGCCCTCGCGGCCTTCGACGCGGCGTCCGCCGATGCCTGGGACCGGGACAACTCAGTTCCTGTGGTGGATCGCCGACTTGCCCGGGCCGCGGCCACGGCGATCGAGGTGTTTCATAAGGCGTCGCTGATCCACGACGACATCGAAGACGACGACGCGATGCGATATGGCAGGCCGACGATGCATCGCGACCGGGGTGTGCCGACAGCGATCAATGCAGGCGACTATTTGATCGGCCTTGGCTATCGCATCATCGCCGGTCTCGACCGGCTCGTGGGGGATGGCTCCGTTGATCCTGACGCGCAGCGTGATTTGCTCTCGATTCTCTCAACAGCGCACCTTGAACTCGCTCGTGGGCAGGGGGCAGAGTTGTGGTGGCGAGACGCGGCGGAGAAGCGACTCAGTCCCGATGAGGCTTTGCACATTTATGGACTGAAGACCTCTCCGGCGTTTGCTGCGGCGCTCACGATGGGGGGCAGGCTGGCAGGTTTGGATCCCAAACAAGCGGGCTCCCTTCGCGACTACGCGTTGCACGTGGGTACGGCCTTCCAGGTTCAAAACGATCTCAAGGACTGGCATGGAGACCTGGAAAACCTGCGGGCCGCCGCCGGCGATCTGCTCGGGGGTAGGCCAACGGTGCTCTGGGCGATCGCGATGCAGCAGTTGTCGGCGGAGGATCGTGCCCGGCTCGCTGCACTCGCGGCGGTTGCCGACGCACCGAGCGTGGAGCAATCCTCGCAGCGACTGCAGGAGGTGAGGCAACTCTATGAGAAGGCGGACGTGTTTGCCCGTGCTCGCACGCTGATCCATGAGCACCGCCTGCGGGCCGCTGCGGCAGCGGCGACATGCGAAGGGCGACGCTTGCGAGAGGTGCTCGATTTTCTGCTCGACCTGGCAGTGCCAGAGCGGGCGATCTGAGGGATCAGCGGGGAAACGGTCGGAAACGGCCAACCCCCTGAGGAACGGCGGCGGCAAACGCGGTAGACTACGCCCCGTTGTTTGCCCCTCGGAGCCGGTTATGGCCGACACGCCCTCCTCGCCGTCAGCATGTTCGGAGTCTGCCGCAGATCGACGATCTGCCGTTGAGCGGGCGGTTGAACTGATCTCCTTGTTTCATGACAACCCTCAAGCCTTTGCGGGCCTGGAGCATGTTGAGGCGTCGGCTGTGCCGGAGCCTTACGTGGGCTTGCTGGCTCACAACAGTCACATGACCGTGGCAATGGAGCGATTCCACGGAGGGTCGGTCAGTCTCAGGGTCGTCGCGGAAGGTGGGGGAGCCGGGAGCTCCGCCGAGGATGCGTATGCCCGTGAGATTTTACTTGCCAACAGCGAGGGCAAGGTCGTGCAGTACGGCATTGTGCGAATCGACCTGTCGCCGTTGCCCGCTCCCGCTCGTGCTCGCATTCTGCAGAAACGGGAGCCCTTGGGGCGGATCTTGATCGAATCCGGTGTGCACCGTGACGTGCAGGCTGTCGAACTTCTTCACCTCGCTCCAAGCTCCGCGTTTGCGAGCCTTCTAGAGGCCGACGGGCCGACGTATGGCCGTGTCGCGGAGATGAGGCTCAACGGGCGGCCGGCGGTCGAAGTTCTCGAGGTTGTGCCCTCGTTTGCCGGTTGACGCTGTGTCGGGGGCGTGTGTCGCGGTGCTGCGGGCGGTCTGGGCAACGCGGGCGATGGTATTGCGGGGCGTTCGTGTGTGCTGCGCAAAGTGTTGCGCAGAAACGAGTTGCGTCGACTATGTTGATGTTGACTCGTTGCGTAAGCTGCGCTATATTCCCGGGAGCCTGGCAAGGATGGCAAGCTCGGTAGCACGCAACGATTGTTGCGGAGAGGAAAAGGAGTCCTCTCGCTGCCCTTCTCTCCATCCCTTCCGGTTGTCCGCTCCGGTGTGATTCGTCGCGCCGATTTGGACGCAGCGTCGTTATGGCACGTTCGCTCGGAACCCTCGCGGTACGCCGAACGAAACAGTGTTATGGGGCAACAAGGAGGCCTAGACACGCCTGTGAAAGAAGCCGTCTTCCGGACTGCCAGTAGGTAGTCCGGTTGAGTGCCGGCAGAAGTGCCGACTCGGTTTCGTCGCCAGCGTGCCGTAGAGACTAGCGATACCACAGCTAGGGAGAGGGTGGTTCGGCAGATGCAAAAGACCGTCTACACAACCGGCGAAGCAGCGAAAATCTGTAAGGTTAGTCAGCAGACCATCATTCGCTGCTTTGACTCAGGACAACTGAAGGGGTTCCGCGTTCCAGGAAGTCGGTTTCGCCGAATTCCTCGGGATCAGCTGTTCCTTTTCATGCGAGATAATGGGATTCCGACCGACGCGCTGGAGAGCGGTCGCCGGAAGATTCTCGTTGTTGACGACGATCAGGACCTGGTGGAACTGATCACCGACGTGCTCGAGCGGGATGGCCGGTTCGAGGTGCGGAGTGTCAACAACGGGTTCGATGCGGGCATGCTGGTGAAGGAATATCGTCCTGACCTGATCGTGCTGGACGTGATGCTGCCTGATATCAACGGCAAGGAAGTCTGCCAGCGGGTTCGCAGTGATTCGTCGATGGATGAGGTGCGAATCATCTGCATTTCCGGCATGTGTGAGCCAGACCGCATCGAGGATCTCAAGCAGTCGGGAGCGAATGAGTTCCTGCAGAAGCCTTTTGAGGCCGAAGTGCTGCTCGATCGGATTTGTGGCCTGCTCGATATTGAGTCGGTGACGGCGGGAGGCTGAGGCGTTCCCTGTCGCTGCACGAGAGACAGTGCTTCAAATTCCTGTTCGCTGCGTTCCTTGATCGCGGTGGACGCGATGGCGTGGCCGTGCGATGCAGCAGCATGCTGAAGACATAACGGGTGCTTGGCTGGTGCTCGAAGGTTCGAAAGAGCCTTCGAGCACCACGCTTTTTCAGACATCGCGTCCCGAGCACGCAGAGTTGACTCGGGCGGAGTGCCTCGCCTTGGCGACGTCGCTCGCCTCATGGCGGGGAGGCTCTGCCGCGGCCATGCTCGAGCGCATTGAGGCGGCGTGTTTGGAGGCCGGGGCGTCTGGAGGAATCCTTGGCTTGTGGACTGCTGCTGTGGGGGCAACGCTGGAGAGTTGTCCGGATAGGGATGGGCTACCGGCCGGTTCTGGCGAAGGCCTGTTGGCCCGGTTGGGGCGAGATCTTCGGTTTGCCTCGCTGCCGTCCGCGATGTGCGGCGAGGCGGAGGTGCTTGCTGCCACGATGCGGCTCCAGCAGGAGCATCGCGCGTTACGGCAGCGGTTCGAAGAGCGGCTCCGCGAATTGCGGCTGGAAGGCGTGCGGCAGTTGGCCTACGGGGCTGGACACGAAATCAACAATCCCCTTGCCAACATCGCAACGCGCGGACAGGCCTTGCTTCGTGATGAGCCCGATCCAGAGCGGAGGCGAAAGTTAGCAACGATCGTGGATCAGGCCTTTCGGGCGAGAGACATGATCGGAGGCTTGATGGTTTTTGCCAAGCCGCCGGTTGCCCAACCGGTTCGCCTCGATTTGGGCGCCCTCGTGGAGTCGGTCGTCGGTTCGTTAGGCGACCTGTTCGCGGCGAGTTCAGTGGGCGTGGAGGTGCACGTGCCTGGCGATGAGGTGGCCGCCTTCGCTGATCCGCACCTCGTGGCCGAAACGCTGCATGCGATTCTCGTCAACGCCTGTGAGGCGGTGCCGCAGGGTGGACTGGTGGCGGTTGCGGTTGAGGCAGTCCCACGCGGCGGCATGCTCGCTGTGCGTGTCGAGGACAATGGGCCGGGCTTTTCGGACGCGGGAGCGATGGTTGCCTGTGATCCGTTTCACAGCGGCCGCGACGCGGGGCGGGGGCTGGGCATCGGCTTGTCGAAGGCGTGGGCCCTGGCAAAGGCCTGCGGAGGTGGGCTGCGACTTGGCAGCACGGCAGGCGGGGGCGGCCTCGTCGAACTCGAACTTCCCGTCTGGGAGGAGGTCGCGAATGATGGGTAAGTGGTAAGTCAGCCTGTCCGGAAGTGGGCGTGGCGTCACAGGTCCGCCAGTCCTCCCAGCCTTCCCTGGTGTCGCGTGTTTGGCTGCTTGGCCGCTCTTGTTGGGATTCTCTACGTTTTTTATTCTGCGGGCCTGCGGCTCGTTTTGGAATGAAACAGGTGCGCAGGGCGGCCTGCTTCATTCCACATGAACGGCTGTTTGCAGTGTCGGGGCGCAGGAGGTTTCGCCCTTGGCAACGATTACCGTTTGATACGGGAAAAGAGACATGGATGTTTCAGCCGGGTCGGGCTGTCTTGGCAGCGACGACGCGACAGATCGATTTCCAACCGGCCGGCGGGTCGTGGAGGGGCGACTCAGGTCTGCCCTGCTGACCCGGCCCGAACTTGCGCGGCGGCTCAACCAAGCCTTGCTGAGCAACGCTGGCGACGAGCTGGTTGGGGATGACGAGGCTACCGTGACCGTGCAGTCCTCTGCGGCGCCAGAGGATGCGGCTGTCGAGGCTGCAGTCCGGAGAGTGGCGGGCTGGCTGCATCAGCGTCAGCACGACGACGGGCACTGGCGAGCCGCGCTCGAGGGCGACACGATCCTGGAGTCGGAGTATCTGCTGCTCCTCGCCTGGCTTGGTCGATTTGACCGCCCGGAAGTGTCAGGAGCTCTGCAACGGATCAGGGCGCTCCAGCTTCCCGATGGAGGGTGGCCGATCTATCCAGGCGGTCCCGCTGAGGTGAGTGCGAGTGTGAAGGCCTACCTCGTGCTCAAACTGTCGGGGGCTTCTCCCCACGAACCTGCCATGCAGCGAGCTCGGGAGGCGATCCGGGCCTTGGGTGGTCCGTGGGCGGTGAACAGTTTCACTCGGTACTATCTCGCGCTGCTCGGCCAAATGCCCTACCAGGCCTGCCCAGCGGTGCCGCCTGAGATCGTGCTGCTGCCAAAGTGGTTCCCGATCAACCTCCACAGTGTGTCGGCGTGGTCGCGGACGATGATCGTGCCGTTGTCACTGATGTGGACCTACAAACCGAAGCGTGAGGTCGCAGCGGAACGCGGCATTGCGGAGCTGTTCGCCGAGGGACATCACGCTCCACCCAAGGCTCGCGCCCGGGGATGGGCGGCGTTCTTTCGGGGTGTTGACTGGGGCATGAAGGTCTGCGAAGCGGTTGGACTGACG
>JBMTLP010000131.1:0-7852 GCA_049433245.1 Pirellulales bacterium | reverse complement strand
TCCTTGCCCCAAGCCAAAGGTAGGATCAGAGGGAGTGCCACCGTAGCCCGCCTTTCCGGCACGGATCCCGCGGAAGGTGCCGATGCGGCCTCCGTCCCAGCCCCCCGTGACCAGTTCACAGCCCCCGCTCGACGCGCGACTGACCTGCTGGCAACCGGTACCCATGATCGTGTACAGGGCCTCGCAGCCGTGGATGCCATACCACGCAAGATCCATGTGGGTCGCCTCCAACGAGCACGGAGAGTAGGTGCTCGCACCAAGCACGTTCCCCACCAGGCCGCGGCGGACCTCCTGCGTGGCTTCCCCAAACCGCAGGCTCGAAGCAGAGAAAACGGGAGTGCCGTGCTCCTCGGCAAGTTGATAGATGGCAACGGCATCGGCCAGCGAGGCAGCGAGGGGTTTATCAATAAACACCCGCTTGCCGGCAGCAAACACCGGTGCTGCCTGCTCAAGGTGCACCCGACCGTCGTTCGACTCCAGCAACACCGCATCGACCTTGGCGATCAGGTCGTCGATCGAATCGACAATCTCCACCCCTGCGTCCTGCATGATCTTGGTGTATTCCGGCACCCGCGACGTGCTCGACTCGATGTCGCGGCTGCCTTGCGGATAAGCCGCGACCACGCGGCATCCCGGGACGTGGTCCGCCGACTCGGTGTTGTTAAAGAGCTTCATGAAGGCCGGGGCGTGTGACGTATCGAGGCCGATGATGCCCACGCGAATCGGCTCCTCGGCGTGCAACACGCGAGGCACGACTCCGCCGGAGACGACCATCAGAGCCACGACCAAGAGCCAAGCCGCCCTGCAGTTGCCACCGCACGTACCAAACCGTGTGTTCATGCCAAGATTCCTTTTCGAAAGAAGGGAGGATGCACGCAGCGTTCCGGGAGCACGCCCCCGCCTCTCAACCCCGGATGTTCCAACCGTCGCGATAGTCGCGTCCCCACAGTGACTCCGCGTCGGCGTTGCCGACAATATGGCCATCCTCAGGCCGCGTGGTCAGGCTGCCACTCGTGCGGTACGCGATGTTGCCCAGATGACACAGCAGCGTGCTGCGATGGGCTTCGGCAATGTCTGCCGTGGGCGTACCGCCGTTGCTCACGCAGTCGAGGAAGTTGCCAATGTGGCTGCTGTCGCCCCCCAGCCCAGCCCCTTCTTCGATCACCTTTCCCTTTGGATCGGTGAGTTTCCAACCGCCGCTGCTGGTGAGCGAAAGTGAGGCCTCGGTGCCAATAAACCACGCCCCAAACCCGGTGTGGTCCATGCCGTCTGGCGTGCAGCTGAGCCCTTCCCAGGTGATCATCTTTCCGCCGGGGAAGGTGTAGGCCACGTTCATGGTGTCGGGCGTTTCTTGATCATCCTGAAAGTAGAAGCGGCCGCCGGTCGCGGTCACGGTCAGCGGAAAGTCCACCGCTAGGCCCCAGCGAGCGAGGTCGAGACCGTGCACGCCATTGTTGCCCAGCTCCCCGTTGCCCCAGTGCCAGTGCCAGTGCCAGTTGTAGTGCACGACGTTGCTCTTGAAAGGTCGCTCGGGGGCGGGGCCCTGCCAGAGCGTCCAGTCGAGCCACTCAGGCGGAGGTGACGGCTGCACGGTGCCCAGCGATCCGCGCCGCGCGGCGTACCAGTTCCGGCAGAAGCGGACCTCGCCGAGCGTGCCATCGAGCACCTTGGCGATGCCTTCCTGAATGGCCGGCCAACTCCGTCGCTGGGTGCCCATCGTCACCACACGTCCATGCTCGCGGGCCGCGGCCACCGCCAGTTCACCTTCTTCGGCCGTGTGGCTGCAGGGCTTCTCCACGTAGACATGCTTCCCAGCCCGGCAGCCGAGGATCGTGGCGGGGGCGTGCCAGTGATTTGGCGCGGCGATCGCGAGCACGTCGACGTTGCCATCGTCGAACACCCGACGAATGTCTGTCTCCACCTTTGGCAAATGACCGCCGTCTTTCCCCATCGACTCGGCCAATGGCCCGGCCACGCGATGATCGACATCGCAGAGCGTGACCACCTCAGCCCGCTGGTCGGCCGCGAAGCCGCGGGCGAGGGCAGCACCGCGACCGTTCACGCCCATGACGGCCACACGAATGCGGTCGTTGGGCCCTGCTGCGGGCCCCACTGCCTGCGGCTCAGCTGCCAGTCCACGCGCGGCCACACCCGCCGCTCCAACGGCCGCAGCCTCGATCAACGCCCGTCGCGAGAGACGTGGTTCGCGAGCCCGCGTTTCTGGGCCAAAGAGTTCGAAACGGGCCGAAGACTCCTGGTCTGGCATCACACATCTCCCGTGGCTGTTTACCCAATCCCCCACACGCCGCAGCAGTTTGGCCCCCGGGGGGGCTTAGGCAGCAGTTAACCCCCGCGACCGGTCCACCCTCAAACAGCCCCCCCACCAACCATGCAAAAGCCCAACGGCGACCCTCCACAACGTGGGACGGTTGTGGCGGGTTGCCTATGATGCGAGTTGTGGCAAACCCTCGTTCCTTCTCACTGAGGACACCGTGAAGACTCGCATGGCAATCGTGATGTGCATTTGTGGCTTCGTGGTCATCGCTGGCATGGCGTGGGCTGGCATGGCCCGTGCCGACTATGAGTCGGCTCCCTACACGGTCCTCGAATCCGATGGAGACATTGAGATCCGTGAGTATCCCGACCTCGTGGTGGCCTCCACGAACACCGCGATCGAGGCCCGGGGAAACGATGGCAGTTTCATGCGGCTCTTCCGCTACATCAGCGGCAACAACGAGTCGTCGCAGAAGATCGCCATGACCACGCCGGTGTTTATGCAGGAGGGCGACACGGAAACCATGGACTTTGTGATGCCCAAGGCCGTGGCAGAGGCAGGGGCTCCTGCGCCCGCTGCTCCCGACGTCTCCATCCGCACCCGCAAGGGTGGGCAGTTTGTGGTGATTCGATTCTCTGGCGTGATGAATACCAAGCAGGCCGACCTAAACGAGGCAAAAGCCCGAGCATGGATCGCGTCGCGTGGCCTTGAGGCTGAAGACATCGCCGAACGTGCCGGATACGACGCTCCCTACATCCCCGGATTTCTGAGGCGGAACGAGGTGTTGATCCGGCTCAAGGCACGTGAGATCGATACGGCGGATCCTCCCTCCGACAACTAACGCGGCGTGCGCGAGTCGCGCACCACCGCATGCTCCCCGGGTCCGGTGCCACGCAGCGAGCGCGGGAGAAAGGGTGCAGGCCGCTCACGGGTGAGCGCTGCACCAGGGTTCCATTCGATCACGCGACGGACCTCATCCGTCGAGAGCGTTAACTGCGTCTGCAGGAGGTGCTGCAGACGCGGCATGGTGATCGTTGAGCCGGCAAGATTGTCGGAGCCGGGGCGGCGGGCCACGCCCTCGGCGTCGACCTGCACCTCAGCTCCCGCCAGCATGTATCGCCCCGGTCCGAGGCCGGCGGCCGCGATCGCATCGGTGACCATGATCGTCCGCTCCAGGCCAACCATCTGGAGATAGTTCTTGAGGGCAAACCATGGCACATGAGCCCCGTCGGGAATGAAACAGATCCAGAGGTTGTCAGCCCGGGAGAGCAGCCGCTGGATGATGTTCTCGTGCCGCGGCAGCACGATTGGGCACCCATTGCCGAGATGCGTGACCATCGAGAGCCCGGCGTCGATTGCCGCCGAGAGCTCGTCGAGCGAGCAGTCGGTGTGTCCGGCAGAAACGGTGATGCCTTGGTCCACGAGCCATCGCGTGGTGGCCGCACGCGAATCGCCTTCCGGGGCCAGGGTCATGAGTCTCACGAGGCCGCCTCCGGCATCGACCAACCTTGCTGCCGCTTCGGGTGTGGCCGGCAGAATCGAGGTGGCATCATGAGCGCCAACGTAGCCGGGTAGCGGGCTCAAGAAGGGCCCTTCCACGTGAAAGCCCGCGATCACCTTGGCGATCAGCGGATCTGCTTCGCGGTGTCGCCGTAGGTTTTCCAGACACGCTCCCATCTGCTCGAGCGGGCCTGTGATCACCGTCGCCAGGATGGCCCCCACGCCATCGGCCGCGAGCCGTTCGCATGCGTTGCGACAGACCTCCAGTGTCAGCTCAGGGTCAGAAAAGTCTGCACCGACATATCCGTTCACCTGCAGGTCAAACGGCCGCACCGCCGACACCTCGCCCGCCTCGCTGCTCATACCCGCGCTCCAGCCAACGGTGGACAACTCTCCGCATCAACATGCAGGGTGCACCCAGGGTGCCGGGTGAGAATGGAGGCCGGGCAGGCCGTTGATACCGAGCCAGCCAAGACGCCCTCGACGGCCTGCCGCTTGGTGGGCCCCGGCACGGCACAGACCATCCGCGTGGCGTTCGTCAGCGCGGGAATCGTCAGCGTCACGGCATGGGTGGGCACATCGGCCAGCGTAGCAAAGCATCCGTCGTTGACCTGCTGCTGACGGCAGGTGAGATCGAGTTCCACCGGCTTCACGGCAACGGGATCGTCAAAGTCCGCAACAGGCGGATCGTTGAAGGCGATGTGGCCATTTTCACCAATGCCGAAGCAGACGAGATCAATCGCCGCTTCACCCAGCAGGCCGGCATATCGCGCACACTCAGCCTCTGCGTCCGTCAGCGACGCCAGCGGTGCCTGCACACCAATCAACTCCACGCGGCCCGGCGAGATCCGGTCAAAGAGATGGTCGCGGAGATACCGCGAGAACCGCTGCGGCGCATCCGCCGCAAGCCCCACATACTCATCCATGTGAAAGGCCACGATCCGGCTCCAGTCGATTCCATCGGCAGCGCAGAGCGTAGCGAGCGTTTCGTTCTGGCTCGGAGCGGCAGCAAACACCACCCGCACCTTCGCCTGCGCAGCCAACCGCTCCCGCAGGATCGCCGCGATCTCATGCCCCGCGGCGCGGCCCAGCGCTTGCCGATCCGCGTGTCGCACAACCTTCAGTCGATCGATCGTGGTGGTCTGCTCGCTCGTGCTCACTTCGATTTCTCCCGCATGCTGGCCTCAACCTCATAGCCAAGCTGATCACCTGCATCCGCCGGCATCGAGTGATGCCAGGCCAGCAGATCACTCTTCATTTGATCAACGAGCTGCGGATGCTCCGCAGCCACATCGTTCGTTTCTCCCCGATCATGTTCCAGATCAAAGAGCTCGACATCTCCGCCATCGGTGTCGCACAGGAGTTTCCAATTTCCTCGCCGCATCGCCAGATCGGGGTTGAGCACCGTGCCCGTTGCCCCCCATGTCTTGCGGTCGGGCGGACGCCGCCAGAACAGCGGACGCACCGCAGCCTCCTCGGCGAAGCCAAGCAAGGCCTGAGCACGGTTCAGCCCATCAAACTCAACACCTTCCGGCGGCTGCGTGCCCGCCATCGCCAACAGGCTCGGTGCGAGATCGATGGCGGAGAGGACGGTCGCCTTGTTGACGCTTCCGGCAAGCCCCGGCTTGAGTAGCCCCGGGCCCCAGACGATCAGCGGCGATCGGACACCTCCCTCGTAGAGCTGCGTCTTGAAGCCGCGGAACGGCCCCGCGGATCCAGCGCCAGGCTCTGGGCCATTGTCTGAACAGAACAGCACGAGCGTGTTGTCGCGGAGAGCAGGCGACCGCCTGATCGCCGCGAAGAGCCGGGCGAACTGCCGATCCATTGCTTCGAGCACGGCAAGGTACTTGCCCTCCTTGTCCTCCGCCCAGTCATCGACCGGCGGCCAGAACGGGCTGTGCACATCATCCGGCCAGATGTTGACGTAGAAGGGCTGCTCCGCCTCGACAGCACGGTTGATGAAAGCAACCGCCGCGTCGGCAAAGCCCCGCGTGATCTCTGACCGCTGCATCCAGATCACCGGGCCGCCGAGCCGTTCCGCATCGCCCCAGATTCGGCCCGCCTCCACCTCACCAGGCCGCATCGTCAGCGGCAGGAGTTTGGCTCCCATGCCTTCAAAGTTGGTGAGCGATTCATCGAATCCGTAGGTGGTGATGGCAGGTGCGTCGTCCACATCACGCTGTCCGCCGAGGTGCCACTTGCCAAAGTGCCCGGTGGCATAGCCAGCGGCCTTGAGCGACTTGGCGATCGTGGGGGCCTCAGGATCAAGCCACTGGGCCACGCCTCGACGGTGGTTGTCTTCCCGGTTGTTGAGATACGACGTGATCTGCCAACGCTGCGGATACTGGCCGGTAAGCAACCCACACCGCGAGGGCGAACAAATCGGTGAGGCCACGTAGAACTGCTCAAACCGCAGCCCCTCAGCCGCGAGTCGGTCGATTTCAGGCGTGTGCGCCTTCGTATTCCCGAAGCAGGAGAGATCTCCCCAGCCCATGTCGTCGATGAACACCACCACGACATTTGGCTGCTTCCGGAGTTCTGCTCGCCCGGGTGGAGAACCCGGCATCACGGGAAGCGGTTCATTCGCCAACACGGCCGCGAGTGTGGCAACCACATCCGGTCGCTCCGCCGCGACGTTCACGCGTTCGTGCGGATCGTCCTGATAGTCGTAGAGCTCATACTCAAACGCTTCTTTGGCATTCTTTGGTCGCCATTCGACGAGGCGGTAACGCGCGGTGCGAACCGCACAGCCAAGTCGCTCCCTCCGCGGAAAACAGTGCAGCGCATGCTCACGGTCGAGCCGTGCCTCGGGGTCAGCGAGCACGGGCAGGAGGTTCTCGCCGTCGATCGGCTGCGGCCCCGTGGGGTCGGGCAGTCCCGCCAATGCCGCGAGCGTGGGAAACACATCCACCGACTCCACAGGCTGCAGGCTGCTCGTTGATGCTTTGGTCACGCCAGGAGCCAACACAATCAGGGGAATCCTGGTGGCCTGCTCGTAGTTGGTGTGCTTCGTCCAGAAGCCGTGGTCACCCAGATGGAACCCATGGTCGCCCCACAGGACAACGATCGTGTTTTCAAACAGCCCCAAGCGTTCCATCTCATCGATCACGCGCCCAATCTGCGCATCGACATAACTAGCGCTGGCGTAATAGCCATGCACGAGTCGTCGAGCAAGAGCCTCGTCGACGTCGCCGCTCTCGGGCACTGGTGTGTAGGCCGCTATCTCACCACCACGTTTGAGTGCGTAGTCTGGAGCACCGCGAGGCGGTTCGGTGCCGGCGGGCTTGGGCAAGGCATCCGGATCATGAAGATCCCAATAGCGCTGCGGCACACTAAAGGGCAGATGCGGCCGCACAAAACCCGCCGCGATGAGAAACGGCGTGCCATCTGCTTCACGGCGCGTGGCGGCCTCCTGCAGGCGACGAATTGTCTCCGTCGCTACTCGACTATCCGCGTAGGCCTCGTCGGAAACTTCGGGCGACTCGAAGGCTGCTCCCCTCGGCAGCGAGCTGATCTCGCCGAGATGCTCGTTGGCAAACAGCGCCTCTTCGCGCGTCATGCGGCCACCCGGCTTGCTCGCAGGATCGCGGTACTCAATCACGAGATCCTTGAAGTGCGGCACGTCAAACGACGCAGGGTCTCCAGCGTTGCCATGGCCGACATGAAAGACTTTGCCCAGTGACTCGGTGCGATAGCCGTGCTGGGAGAAAAACTGCGGGAGGGTCACTGCATCGGGCAGCCGACGGCGGAGAGCGCTCCCCAGGTCGTAGAGACCCGTGGACGTGGCCCGCGAACCGAGCAGCAGCGTGTACCGCGATGCAGCACAGACGGCCTGATTGCAGTACGCCAACTCAAACCGCATGCCCCGCGCCGCAAGACGGTCGATGTTGGGCGTCTTGGCGGCCGTGTCGCCGTAGCAGCCGAGAGTCGGCTTGAGATCGTCTACCAGCAGGAGCAACACATTTGGGCGACGTTCCTGCTTCGTTGTCTCGATCGCCAGCCCCTCAGTAGCCAGCCCCTCCGCAGCCAGCAGTAGCGTCGCCGCCAAGGCCACCAGGCGTCTCACGTTCGCTCGCA
>JBMTLP010000130.1:0-7875 GCA_049433245.1 Pirellulales bacterium | reverse complement strand
CGTGATCGCGTGCCGAGCCTGCATCATGGCGGTCCCCTGGCGGATGGCCGGCAGGCTGGTGCCGGCTGTTGTCCCGGAAGGGGGAGAAGGTCTGGAGGGATCACCAATTACTGCAGTGCACCTCTGGTTTGATCGTCAGGTGATTGATCTGCCCCATGCGGTGCTCCTGGGGCGGCTTTCCCAATGGGTCTTCCGACCGGATGAGCAGCAGGGCTCACGTGATGGGGGGTACTGCCAGGTGGTGATCAGCGGCTCGCATGATCTCCTTCGAGGTGATCGCAAGCAGTTGCTCGAGAAGGTGGTGCAGGAACTTCGCGAACTGTTCCCAGCGGCGGAAGCTGCCACCCTGCTCGACTCTCGCATCGTGACCGACCCCACCGCTGTCTTGTCGGTTCGGCCAGGTGTGGATGCCTTGCGGCCGGCTTCGGCAACGAGCGTCGCCAATCTCTTTCTTGCTGGTGATTGGACGGCAACGGGTTGGCCTTCAACGATGGAAGGGGCTGTGCGAAGTGGCCGGCTGGCCGCCGCGGCCTGCCTCTCGGCGTGCGGTTCGCCTCAGGCGGTGCTCGCTCCCGATCTGCCGCGTGGACGTCTTGTGCGTTGGCTTACGATCGGCCGAGCATGACGTCGACCGCCTCGGCGAGTCGATCAGCGGCGGAGCAGGCGTGTTCGCGGAGTTCGGCGAGATCGCTGATCGCAGAAGGGCGAAAGAACAGCAGCCGCGCAGCCGCACCTGCGAGCCGGGCTGGGTGCGTCACCGAAGCCAGTTTGGCCACATCGGGCGGAATCCGTTCGTCAGCCGTGTCCGACACGCTGCGGACGATCGCCCATCGAGTTCCTGCGGCCTCGGCGGCCTCCGCGATGTACCAACTCTCCATGTCGACAATGTCGCCCGCGGTCGCACCGCGAAGCTCTCGTTTGGCTTCCGGGGTGTCTACGACTCGGTCGGCAGTGACGACGCTTGCTGTGCGAAGCCTGGCGGTCGCAAGTAGGCCGGTCAAGTCGGGGGCCGCGAGAGGGCGGCCGCCCGGCCGCATCACGGTCGTTCCCACAACCACCCTGCCCCGCTCCAAGTCCGGAGCGAGGCCTCCGCACAGCCCGGCTGCGACGAGGAGGCCGGGGCGATGGCCTTCGATCGTTAACCGCGTGCCGCGGATCGCCGCATCGCTGCCCACCCCGGTGGTGACCACAGCGACTCGCCGTTCCTTGAGTTGACCGATGGCGATTTTGAGACCGTTCGCAGCCGTTAACTTGATGGGGTTGTGCAAGCGGTCCACGAGCGGCGCGGCCTCAAGGCCCAGGGCCACAAGGATGGCGACATCGACGGCTTGCGTATCCTGGGCGTCGAGAGCCGATGTCATGCGGGGGTATCCTGAGGTGACCAAGGCAGCGCGACCGTCACCTTCGTCCAGCCAAACGAACCGTTGGCCTGCTGGCTTTGAAGGTCGATCGTACCGCCATGCGATTCGATGATCGCGCGGCAGATCGCGAGGCCGAGGCCACCACCACGGCGGCCGTCACGGCGGTCGCGAGCCGCATTGGCTTGAAAGAACCGATCGAACACGCGAGCCACATCCGTTGCTGCGATGCCACAGCCGGTGTCTTCGATGACGAGGTTGATGGTGTGAGTTGTGGGATCGGCTTCCAGCACCACGCGAATGCTCCCTCCACGTGGAGTGAACTGCAGGGCGTTGTCCAAGAGGTTACTGATCACCTCACGGAGACGGGTCGCAATCCCAGCGACGTGGAGTTCGTGGGAGCCGTCGCTCTGATCGTGCCAGGTGATCTCCACGCCTGCCTCTTCGGCCGCCCCTGAAAACATGTCGACCATGCCGGACGTGATCTGCCGCATATCCACAGTGGTTGAGTGATGCGGAACCGAGACCTCGGATTGTTCGGCGAGCACCAGCAGATCGCTGGCCAACTTTGAGAGTTGAGAGGTTTGTTCGATGGCCTCCTGCAACATCTGGTGCACATCTTCCGCGGGGCGGCGGGGAGAGAGAGCCATCTCGAGCGTGTTGCGAATCGCCGCGAGCGGCCCTCTGAGTTCGTGGGCTGCGTCAGCAATGAACGACTCTTGTCGTTCCACGTGTTGAGCGATCTGGTTGAGCAATCGATTGATGGTACTCGCGAGGTGATCGAGTTCGTCATTCGTGCCGCGAACCGGGAGTCGGTCGGTGAGGCGTGTTGGCTCAAGTCGCACGGCTGCCTTCAAAATGTCGGCGATCGGCCGCGTGGCCCGCACGGCGAGCCAGAAACCTCCGATGGGAGTCAGCAGGCCGACGAAGACGCCAATGCCTACCAGCAGGCGGGCGAGCTCGTTGACGTCCTCATCGAGGTAGGCGGTGGACATGCCGATCCGCACGGAGAGCGGTGCATGCGAGGGGGTGTCGACCTGCTGCCAGGCGAATCGAAAGTCACCTACTTGGACGAGTTCTATGCTGGTGGTGACGCGGTCACCAGGAGCCGGTCCTAGAAAGCGGATCACCTCAGTGGGACAGCCGGCGCTCGACCAGAGTGTGGTGCCTGAGGCATCGAGCAACTGCGTAAACCAGCCTCTCGGTTCATGTCCCACTGCCTTTCGACGAAGTTCCTCGATCACGGCCTGCCTGTCGGGGTGCAGATCCCGAATGGCGAGCACGATCTCGGCCACCTCGCCCGCCAGCACGGCGTCGGCTTCACGAAAGAGTGCGGCTCGGGATCCCAAGAGCACGGCTGCGAGCGTGGCGAGCGTGGCGAGCAGAACGACGGTGGTGTTCCAGAGTGTGAGCCTCAGTCGCAGCGTGGCCCAGTGAATGAAGCCATACCGCAGCATTTTGTGAAAAGAGGGAGCGACACGCTTCCCGTCATTCTGCTGCGTCGCCAGCGAGTGCATAACCGCGGCCTCGAATCGTACGGATCAGGGACTGTTGACGATCGTGATCGAGTTTGCCACGGATGCGGGTGATGTGCACCTCGATCACGTTGGTTGGCCCGTCCCAACGAAATCCCCAGATATGTTCGCAGAGCATGGTGCGGGTAACGACTTGGCCCTTATACCTCATCAGCATCTCCAGAATGCTCAACTCCGTGGGTGTCAGGTCGATCTGGCGGCCATTGAGGCTGACTCGCTTCGTGGCCAGGCTCAAGTGGAGCGGCCCCGCGACAAGTTCCAGCGTTGGTCGATACGCCGCCCTGCGATGCATCGCGTCGAGGCGGGCGAGAAGTTCGGACGTATCGAAAGGTTTTACGAGGTAGTCGTCGGCACCTTTCTCAAACGCCCGCAGTTTTTCGGGCGTGGCACCAAGCGCTGTGAGCATGATCACCGGGGTCCGCACGCCCTGCTCGCGGGCCACCCGGAGCACATCGAGGCCACTTGCTCCGGGGAGCATCACGTCGAGCACCGCGGCGTCACAACCGGCGAGGGCGTGTGCATCGATCGCTTCCTGGCCATCATGGAAGCAGGTGCAGGTGTGGCCGCCCTCCCGCAATGCTGTGTCTACGGCGCGGCAGATCAGTGGGTCGTCTTCAACGAGGCAGACATGCATGGGTGGGAACTTTCTCTGGGCTGGCATTTCCCAGTATCCCGTTTGCGAGAGGGGTGGCGGTGAACCTTTCGCCATCGAAAGGCGATTACTCCCACTCGATGGTGGCCGGAGGCTTCGACGAAATGTCGTACACCACCCGATTGATGCCGCGAACCTCATTGATCACCCGGCTGGAGATCGAAGCGAGCACCTCGTAGGGCAGATGGCTCCAGTCGGCCGTCATGAAGTCTTCCGTCTCCACGGCTCGAACGGCCAGCACGTCCTCGTAGGTGCGGGAGTCGCCCATCACGCCGACACTCTGCACAGGAAGCAGCACGGCAAACGCCTGCGACACTTTGCGGGAGAGCCCCGCTCGGTCGATTTCTTCGAGCACGATCGCATCGGCTTCGCGGAGGGTCTCCAGCCGAGGCTTGGTGACTTCGCCGAGACAGCGGACGGCCAAGCCCGGCCCAGGGAAGGGGTGACGCCACACGATCCGCTCAGGTAGACCGAGTTGGAGCCCCAGTTGACGGACCTCATCTTTGAAGAGATCTCGCAGCGGCTCGATCAACTCAAAATCGAGTTCTTCGGGAAGGCCTCCCACGTTGTGATGCAACTTGATCGTAGCGGCAGGGCCATCGGCGGAGGCACCGCTCTCGATCACATCTGGGTAGAGCGTGCCTTGGGCGAGGAAACGGACATCCTGGATCCGCGACGCTTCTTCGGCGAAGCAGTCGACAAACGCCTTTCCGATGCGGCGGCGCTTCTCTTGCGGCTCCGTCACTCCGGCAAGCATCTCCAGGAAGCGAGTCTCCCCCTGCACCACATGCAGATCGGTGCGGAAGTGGGTCGTAAACTCCTCGATCACCGTGGCTGCCTCATTTTTCCGCAGCAGCCCGTTGTCGACCAAGATGCAGGAGAGTTGGTCCCCGATGGCTCTTGACAGGAGTGCTGCCACAACAGCCGAATCAACCCCACCTGAAAGCCCGCAGATCACCCGGCCTGAGCCTACCTGCTGCCGAATCTTTTCGATCGCCGCGGCGGCGAAGTCATCGAGTCGCCAGCTCCCGCTGCATCCGCACGCGTGGCGGAGGAAGTTGGAGAGCATGGTTCCGCCATGCACGCTGTGGGTGACCTCGGGATGAAACTGCATCCCATACACCGGGAGCTTCGTGTGTTTCACTGCGGCCAGCGGACAGGTCGGGGTTTTTGCCAGGGTGACAAAGTCGTCCGACACCTCCGTGACCTGATCGCCATGGCTCATCCATACTTCGGAGCGTTCGGGAACCCGCGAAAAGAGCGGTTCGTCGGCCACCACATCGAGCACCGCACGGCCGTACTCACGGCTGGTCGCGCTGCCCACCTTGCCGCCGAGCGCCTCGCACGCGAGCTGCATGCCATAGCAAATGCCCAGCACAGGAATGCCACTCTGGAAGATGGCCGGATCGCACCGCGGGGCAGACTCGGCGTACACACTTGCAGGGCCGCCCGAGAGAATCAGGCCGGCGGGCGCCAGTTCGCGGATACGCTCGATGGGCAGGTCGTGGCGGACGATTTCGCAGTAGACGTGCTGCTCGCGGACGCGGCGGGCGATGAGTTGGGCGTATTGAGAGCCAAAGTCGAGGACCAACACCTTCTCGGCGGTGATCGCGTCGGCACGGAGCGGCAGGTCAGGAGTCTTCGTCACGGTCATCAGGTTCGGAGTGAGGAACGGTTGCGAGCGGAAAATCCCGAAGTATAGGCGTCGTGCCGAGCCTTGGCGATTCCCACGCAGGGAGCCCGGAAATGAGGCAGCCTCTTGCTATAGTGACGACCCCGTTTTGCTGAAAAAGTGCTTTTCTCGCCCCGAGGCTTCCATGCGCGTGCTCCTCACCAACGACGATGGCATCCATGCACCAGGCCTCGCTGCCATGGAGAAACAGCTCCGCGAACTGGGAGACCTGACCGTGGCGGCTCCCTCCACGGAGCAGAGCGGTGTGGGGCACGCGATTACCTTCCTGACCCCGCTGACCGCCAAGGAGGTCTTCGACGGAGATCGCTCACGGGGGTGGGCTGTCGACGGAAGCCCGGCCGATTCGGTGAAACTCGGTATCGCGGAGTTTTGTCCCGAGCGACCTTCGCTCGTGGTCAGCGGTATCAACGGCGGGCTCAATGCAGGCATCAATGTCCTCTACTCGGGCACTGTGGCCGCCGCGATCGAGGGAGCCTTCTTCGGCATCACGAGCATCGCGGTGTCATTGGAGTGGAATGACCACTTCAACTTCGCCCGGGCTGCCGAAATCGGGATCGATGTGATCTCCTCGATTCTTGCCACGAACCCTCCTGCCGGCAGCCTGTTCAACGTGAATATTCCCACCAAGGCGCTCGAGGGAGTGCCCGAGGTGCGGGTTGTGCCGATGAGCATCGCCCGTTACGGAGAAGCGTTTGAGCGACGGACCGATCCTCGCGGACGCTCGTATTACTGGGCGACGAACGATCCGCCGCCGCCCCCTTCCCCTCACGAGTCGGATGTGACGGCGTTGGCCAAAGGTGTTGTGACCGTCACCCCGCTGCACTTTGATCTGACGCGTCGGGAGATGCTCTCTGAACTGCAGGGGCAGGCCTGGCAGCTGCGGGCAGCCACGTAATCGAGCCGCAGCGGGCAGCCACCTGATCGAGCCGCAGCGTCTCAAGCCCGCATCAGCAGCCGTGTGGCGAGTGCTGCGATTAAGCCGACCACGGCGAGCATGGCGAGCCAGAGCCCGACAGGTTGGCCGAGCCATTCCCGCTCGATAAAAGAGACGTGCGGCTTTCGCTTGTCTGCCTGCTGGCTGCCACGTTCTGCTCGGCTCGACGACGAACTCGACCGGCTGCGTGCGTCGCGGGATCGTTTGAGAGGGGCGCCGATGGCGATGTCTGACGTCGCAATCCCCGACGCGCCGGGGCCTGAAAAGTCACCGATGCTGATCCCCGACGAATCGCTCGAACCAGTGTCGCCATCGTGCGACGGCGGTGCTGGTCGCAGGCGGCCACGCGGGGGCACCGTGCGAGGCTCTGATCCTGAGCGCCGCACAGGGGGGCGTTTTGCAGGGACCTGTGAAGCGACCGGCGGGCTTCGCTTGGGAGCAGGATTGTTCACAAGCCACGTGGTGAGTGCGTCCGCCACCTCCCCTGCGGTCTGAGGCCGTGCCTCCGGATGCTTCTCCATCATCCGCAGGCAGATTTCCACGATCTCCGGCGGGAGTGCGGGACGCTTTTCGAGCGGGTTGGGAGGAGCCTGTTCACGATGGGCCCTGATCCGTTCGGCAGCTTTTCCGATGTGGAAAGGAGGCTCGCCCACGAGCAGGTAGTAGAAGGTGCACCCCAGGCTGTAGATGTCGGACCGTCGGTCGGCTTGATGGCTGTTTCGCGACTGCTCTGGGGCGAGATAGTCCGCCGTGCCGAGAACCCGCTCCCGGTATCGCTGGGTGAGAGATGTGGTGTCGTCCTCTTCTGGAGGAAGGGCCAAGCCCAGGTCGAGGATCTTCAGCAGACCGCGGCCGTCGAGCATCAGATTCGCCGGCTTGATGTCGCGATGCACGAAGCCCTGCGCATGGGCGTAGTCGAGGCCGACAGCTGCCTGGCGAATGCAGTCCACCGCGTCGTGGAGATCAAACGGTCCCTGTTGCTTGACCCTCCCGTAGAGGTCGGTGCCCTCCACGTACTCCATCACCATAAAGTGGATGGGGCCGGCTTGGTCGAGATCGTAGGCGCGAGAAATATTCGGATGATTGAGCCGGGCGGCGGCCATGGCCTCGCGTTGAAACCGCTCCAGAAAACTCGATTTCTCCACACTCTTCTCGGGCAGCACCTTGATTGCCACCTTCTGCCCAAGCGTGGTGTGCTCCGCGAGGTACACACTCCCCATGCCGCCGGCGCCGAGCAGCCCTAGTAACCGGTACTTACCCAGAAAGAATCCCTTGTATTTCCCCTTTCGGAGGAAGCCGTACTGCCAGGTCGTCATCCCAGCTTTTTCGACGAGGGCGTCGACAAGGTCTTTGGGGATCGGCCCGGTCACCTGCTCCCACGGGGCGATGATTGCTTCGAGTTTCTCTTCCGGCACCAACTTGCTCGCTCGGACCGCTGCGAGAAACTCGGGGGTCTCGACCGAACTCGCAGGCTGCCGTGGCGGCGGTGGCGGGTAATTGTCGATCCGGGTTTCGGGAGTCAGCGACTCATTCTCGGGATCGGACATCGGTGCGCAACAAGGGGAGGCGAGGTGGGACGGAGGCTCACGGATTTCTCGATCCTGAGCGGACTGGCTATGGTAATCGCACCAGACACAAAACGTCCAAGGAACTGGTTGCCGCTGGTGGCGAAGGGTGCAGGAGATGGAGGTCAGGCTCTATAC
>JBMTLP010000129.1:0-7838 GCA_049433245.1 Pirellulales bacterium | reverse complement strand
GCCCGCTGCTCACCGAGGTACTGCTTGAGCCCGACGACGCCATCCAAGGTCTCGCCGTTGAAGAGTGTGCTCGCAGCATCGACTGGCTTCCCGGCCACCTCGGTTCGCCAGGCCCCGACCGCATCGTAGTTTTCTAGCGCGATGCCCCAGGGATCGATGCGTTCATGGCACGACCGACAGGCCGCCTGATTGCGGTGATCGGCGAGCCGCTCCTTGAGCGTGAGTTTGGCGATCTCTGGGTCAGCCAGATCGATGCGCGGCACAGCCGGAGGAGGGGGCGGCGGCGGATCGTCCAGCAGCCGCTCAAGCAGCCATACGCCTCGCTTGAGTGGATGAGAATCGATCCCATCCGCATTCATCGCCAGCAGCCCTGCCTGAGTGAGCAGACCGCCGCGCCGCTGGTCGCCGCCAAGCGAGACGCGTCGAAAGGCATTCCCGTCGACATCGGCAAGGCCGTAGTGCCTCGCCAGCCGCTCATTCACCATCACATAGTCGGCACCGAGGAGATCGGCCACGCTGCGATCGTCACGGAGCATTTCGGCAAAGAGGGCCGCCGGCTCTGCCCTCATCGCCTCGACAAGTGAGGGATCAAACGATGGGTAGCGACTGCGGTCGACCTGGAGATACGCGAGGCGGTCGAGGTCGAGCCACTGCCGAGTGAACTGCTCGCAGAAGCGGCGGCTGCGGGCGTCGGCCAGGAGTCGCTTCGCCTGCTTGGCCAGCGCACCCACTTCGCCAAGCGCGCCGGCAGCGGCAGCGATGCGGAGTTCGTCATCCGGAAGACTGCACCAGAGGAAGACCGAAAGGCGGGTGGCGAGCTCTGCTGGCTCCAGTGACTGTGACGTTCGCTGTGCCACGGTGTCAGAGGTCTGCTCCGGGCCTGTGAGATAGAGAAAGTTGGGGGAAGCCACCACGGCCGCCAAGACCTCGATCATGGCTTCCTGCAGATCCTCCGCACCTGCCCGCACCGCGGTGAACAGCGCGAGTTTGCGATCCACTTCCTCTGGTGTGATCGGCCGCCGCCAGGCCCGCTCCATGAAGCCGAGCAGCCGCTGCCGAGCCAGTGACAGCTCCTCGGCACTGGTGATCGCAGCGAGGCTCTCTTGCCCCAAGAGTTGTGTGTGGGAGGTGGGTGGCCATGACTCGTAGAGGGGCCCAGTCACCTCGACGGCGTGGACTTCGATGTCTCCAGTGGCCACGCTGCTGTTGACGAGTCTGAGAAACTCCGATGGGTTTGGCAGGTCGCCAAGTTGGTTGATCCCGCGGACCAAGTTCCGCGGCAGAATCTCCCCGGCATGCACCCGCCACACGATCGTCTGGGGTGCCGTGGAAGCTGCCTCGACGCGTTCGTCCTGAGGACTGATCCTGACAGCCGCCTGCGAGTCGTTGCTCGCCTGCCAGCCAAACTCAAGCTGCAGGCTCGGAGACGGACCGGTGGCATCAGAAGGTCGCGACACGAGTGCGCGAATCTCCAGAAGCCCGGCGTCGGGCACGCGGTCGCCGAGTTCCACGATGAGCTTCTGACGAGGCGGAATCACGGCCACCACCTCAGCACCCTGCGGCAGTTCGCCCGGAGCATCGGCCGGCTTCCACGCATACGTGGCTTCCGGATACGCCCAAGGAATCAATACCGTCTGCCCGGTGGAGCGTTGCCGATAGTAAGGCCGCGGAAAAGCGGCAGGCTCAGCTGCTGGCTCGGCTGGCCACACGTCCGCTGCGGCCTCCTCCATGGGGATCGTCCAGTACAGCGTCGCAGGCCGCTCACCACGCACGGTCGCACGCTGCAGCGCCGTGCGAGCGGCCTCGTGATAGGCCATGAACTGGCCCGCTGAAATCTGGAGCGTGTCGGCTCCATTCTCAAAGCCGTCGGTCTGCGCGGCATCCGGTGGCAGGTCGCGGGCAAAGTCGTAGGGCAACCCCAGCAGGTCCTGCAGGGCGTAGCCAAACTCATAGCGGGTCATCCGCCGCAGCGACGAACGACTTCCTGCTGCACGACGCGCCCTGGAGGCCTGCTGCAACGAGTCCGCAAGCCACTCCACCACCCGCACGCGGTCGTACTCCACCAGAGGCTCGGCATCGGCCGGAGGCATCTCCCCCTTCGTGAGCACAGCGAACACATCTCGCCACCACTCCAGGTCATCTCCGTTGATCAGATCAGGGTCGAGTTGATCCAGTCGGAAGTTGCCCTCGGCGGTGTCGGGACCGTGGCAGTCCAGACAGCGCCCCTGCAGCACAGGCGCGATATCACGCTGATACGCAGCGAGGTCCAGTGCGACACTTGGTTGCGACGGAACCGAACCGTTTGCTTCGTCCGGCCGTTTGAGAGATTGAGCCCGTGCGCCACGGCTCCCGATCGCCACGCTCATGACGATCACAAAGAACGACAAAAGCGTGCGAAAACGTCGAAATCTCATGATGGCGTGTGGGCGAAGCATCCTTCCATCGTAGCCAAGACTCTCTGCCAGGAGGACTTCGGCGACATGGCCCGGCTCCACGCGGGATGGTAGGGTGCAAACACGAACAATACAGCCAGATAGGCAACTTGAGCCCGGGTGTTCTATGCCAACCTCCCTCAATCGCGTACGCCTTCGTCAGCCCACCACCTGTTGGATCAGGGCGGGATTGTTCGCGGTGAGCTGTTTGCTCACCGCGCCCGCCGTTGTGGCGGCAGCCGACGAGGCCGCGGCACTTCTGCGGCAGTCGTGCGGGGAGTGCCACTGCGACGGCGTCGAAGAGGGAGGCGTGGCACTTGATGGACTCCTGGAGCGGATCGGAGCACCACCGTCGGAGACCGACATCGCCGCCTGGGCGAAGGTCGTGCGGAACGTACGAGCAGGCATCATGCCACCGGCAGATGCCGCTCAGCCCACCGCCGCAGAACGGGCCTTCTTACTCAGTTTCGTGGAAGGAACCGTGCTCGGGGTCGATCCGGAACGCCCCGACCCAGGCCAGGTCGTCCTGCGACGACTCAATCGCGTGGAGTATGCCAACACCGTGCGCGATCTGACCGGTGTCGATATCGACGTCACTTTCGAGCTCCCTCCGGATGACACCGGCTACGGTTTCGACACGATCGGAGCCGTGCTCTCCATCTCACCACTGCTCCTGGAAAAGTATGTCGGCGTGGCGTCGCGCGTCGCTGACCAGATCGCCGCAGAGGCCCGCTCGCGAGACGGTGAAGGGTTTCGCGAAGACTACCAGCGGCTGTTTCCACTCGGCCCGCCCCCGAGCGATGAGGTGGAGAGCGAGCGGCATCTGCGCGATACCCTGCGTGTGCTGGCTGATCGTGGCTACCGCAGGCCTGTCGATGACGTCACGCTCGGCCGGCTGGTGACCGTTGCCAAAACCGCCGGTGGAGACGCGACGCCCTTCGAACACCGGGTGGCCGCTGCAGCCGCTGCGATCATCGCCTCGCCACGCTTTCTGTTTCGCATCGAAGACGTCGCGGAAGCTGGTCGCGGAGACCTCGGGCCACAAGCCCAACCGATCGACGAGTTCTCCCTGGCCTCACGGCTCTCCTACTTCCTGTGGAGCACGATGCCCGACGACGAGCTCTTCACGCTCGCTCGCGAAGGACGGTTGCGAGCCGAACTCGACGCACAGATCGACCGCATGATCGCCGACGAACGGAGCAACGCCTTCGTGGAAAACTTCGTCGGCCAGTGGCTGCAGACCCGCGATGTGGAAACGCTCCCCTTCGATCTCGGCGCTGTGGTGATCGTCGAGCGCAACGGCGACGACGAGCGCTGGCGACGTGGCGGCCCTGATCGATTCTTCAACTACCACCTGCGGCAGGCGATCAAGCGAGAGACCGAGATGCTGTTCGCGCACCTGCTTCGTGAAGGGCTGCCTGCAACCGACCTGATCGTAGGAAAAACCACCTTCCTGAACGATCGCCTCGCCCGGTTCTATGGAGTGCCCGATATCGAAGGGGAGAGCATGCAGCGGGTGGAACTTCCCGCAGACAGCCATCGCGGCGGGCTGTTGACGCAGGCAAGCTTTCTGATGGTGACCTCCAATCCATCGCGGACCTCGCCAGTGAAACGGGGGCTCTTCATTCTCACCAACCTGCTCGGCACGCCCCCGCCTCCGCCGCCTGCGGATGTGCCCGCCCTCGAAGACGTGGCCGCTGAGGTTGGTGCAGAGGCGAGCATGCGGGAACTCATGGAACTCCACCGCAAAGACGCGTTGTGCGCCTCCTGTCACGCCCGCATGGATCCGTTGGGGCTCGCCCTTGAGCAGTACAACGCGATCGGCCAGTGGCGGGGCGAGCAGGCCGACGCAATCGATACAGCCGGTACACTCATCACCGGCGAGACGTTTGCCAACGTGCAGGAACTCGCCGAAACGATCGTGGGGCCGCGAAAAACCGACTTTCACCGCTGTTTAAGCGAAAAGGTCATGACCTACGCCCTCGGCCGCGGAATGGAATACTTCGATGCCCCCGCAGTCGATAAAATCGTAGAGCAGGCCGACGCTGGCGGGAGCCTGACCGATCTCGTGCGAGGTGTGGTCACCAGTGTGCCGTTCCAGTACCGCCGGCCGTAACCTCGGGCGCCCGTCGCTCGTTCAAGGGAACGAGTCCACTTACAGGGAGATCTTCCATGCAAACTGCACGCCGCCTGGGAATGAGTCGCCGCTCGCTGCTGCGAGGATTGGGCATTTCGCTCGCGCTTCCCGCGTTTGAGTCGCTCGCCAGCCCAGCCCGAGCTGCGGCCGCCGCGACGGTGCCCACCCGCATGGCGTTTCTCTACATCCCCAACGGCGTCAACGTCGAACGTTGGATGCCCACCGGCACAGGCACGGACTATTCCTTCGGCCCCTCGCTCGAAGCCCTGACGTCCTTTCGCGGCGATCTGCAGTTCATCCGCGGACTGGCTCAGCAGCATGGCTTTGCGGGTCCCGACGGTGCCGGCGACCATGCCCGGGCCGTGGCCACGATCCTCACCGGCGCTCGCCCACGCAAGACCGCCGGAGCCGACATCAAGGCGGGCGTGTCGGTCGACCAGGTCGCAGCCAGCGTGATCGGCACCGCCACCCGGTTCCCATCGCTCGAACTCTCCTGCGACGCCTCGCGGAAGAGTGGCAACTGCGACTCGGGCTACTCCTGTGCCTACTCCTTCAACATGTCGTGGCGGAGTGAAAACCAGCCTGCCACCGCCGAGACCAACCCTCGCCTCGTGTTTGAGCGGCTGTTCGGTGCCGGGAGCGGACACGAACGAGCCGCGAGCCTGGCGGCCCGCCAGCAAGAACAGAAGTCGATTCTCGACTTTGTGCTGGGCGAAGCCCGGGGCTTGTCCGATCAGCTCGGCACCACCGATCGCCGCAAACTCGATGAATATCTCACCGGCGTTCGTGAGATCGAGCAGCGGGTCACCGCCTTTCAACCTGAGTCGGTCGCGAACGTGCCAGACCTCGTGCTCCCCGACCGGCCACCCTCCTCCTATGCCGACCACATCCGGCTGATGGCCGACATGATGGTGCTCGCCTTCCAGACCGACTCCACGCGGATCGCCACCTTTATGCTGGCCCATGACGGCAGCAACCGCAGCTTTCCCGAAGTTGGCGTGGGGGATGGTCACCACAACCTCTCGCACCACCAGGGGAAGGAAGAGAACCTCGAGAAGATCGCTCGCATCGACCGCTTCTACGGCGAGCAACTGGCCTACGTGCTCACCCGCATGAAGGACATCCGCGAGGAGAACGGCCGCAGCCTGCTCGACAACTCGATGCTGCTCTACACGAGCGGCCTCTCCGATGGAAACCGGCACAACCACAACGACCTGCCGGTGATCATGGCGGGCACTGCTGGTGGTCGCCTCACCACAGGCCGCAACCTCGTGCTGCCTGACGAGCAGCCGATGTCGAACCTCTTCATGACGATGCTCGACCTGATGGGTGCCCCACAGGACGGCTTCGGCGACTCCACTGGCCGGCTCGATTCCGTGCTCGCCTAATCGACATGCCTGCCACCGCCGAGATTCGAGAGCTCCGTGGGGCGCGAGCGAACGTGGTCTTGGACGTGCCGCAGGCGGTGTGGGATGAAGCTGAGACAGCGTCGGCCGGCGTCACCGTGGCAACGCGGGTGATGATCCTCACCGGTGGTGAGTGTCGCTTCACCTGCAGCATGTGTGACCTCTGGCGACACACCCTTCCCGGGCCCACGCCTGCGGGAGTGCTGCCGCAACAGATCCGGCATGGCCTGGCACGCCCGGCAGACCACGAGCCGCCGCGGTGGGTCAAGCTCTACAACGGCAGCAACTTCTTCGATGCGCGCAACGTGCCCACAGAGGATCTGCCCGCGATCGCCAAGCTCGTGACGGGTTTCGACCGTGTGGTGGTGGAAAACCATCCGCGGCTGTGCGGAGACGCCGTGCCGCGGTTTCGCGATCGCCTCGCCGGCCGACTCGAAGTGGCGATGGGGCTGGAGACGGCCCATCCCGCCGCGCTTCCGGCGCTCAACAAGCAGATGACGCTCGACGACATGGCCGACGCCTGTGAGCGGCTGGCCGGCTGGGGGGTCGATGCGCGGGTCTTCGTGCTGCTCGGAGTGCCGGGGATCGCAGCCGACGAGGCGGTGGAGTGGTGCCTGCGATCGGTCGACTTCGCCCGCGCCTGCGGCGTGCGGCACGTGAGCATCGTGCCACTGCGGCAGGGCAACGGCTGGATCGATCGCTTGCTCACCGAGGGCCGCGCGAGCCTGCCCACGGCCACCGATCTCGAAGCGGTCGCCGAGACCTGCCTGCAGCAACTCGACCACACCTCAGCCACGGTGGTCACGGTCGACCTCTGGGACTTTGCCAAGCTCGCGGGAAGTTGCGCCCTCTGTCGTCCGCCCAGACAGGCTCGCCTGGAGGAGATGAATCGCAGCCAACGACCGTTCCCGGCTGGCAGCCTCGCGTGTGGGTGCCAGGCATGACGCTGGACGTGCTGATCATCGGGAGCGGTTTCAGCGGCAGCATGCTGGCCTGGATTCTCGCCTCCCAAGGCATGCGAGTGGCGATCATCGACCGCGGCCATCACCCACGGTTTGCGATTGGGGAGTCGAGCACGCCGGCAGCCGACATGGTGATCGCCGATCTTGCCGCACGATACCAGCTGGCCGGCTTGGCTCCGCTCTCCAGGTACGGCTCATGGAAGGCCCAGTTGCCGCTCCTTGGCTGTGGCAAGAAACGCGGGTTCTCTTACTTCCGGCATCGCAGTGGCAAAGCCTACGCCGACTCACCGGCGCACGAGTCCTCCCTGCTTGTCGCCGCGAGTAGCGGCGATGCCCAGAGCGACACCCACTGGCTACGGTCCGACGTCGATGCGTATCTCTTTCAGCAAGCGGGCGCCGCAGGGGCCCTGACTCGTGAAGGCTGTGATCTTGAGTCGCTCGAGCGGACGCGTGACGGGTGGCAGGTCCGCTGGCGGCAAGGCTCCGCTCCCACAGAGCAGGTGCGGTGCAGCGTGGTCATCGACGCCAGCGGTGCGGCTGGTGTGCTTGGCACACACCTCGGCCTTCACCGGAACCACACCTCGCTCGAAACCCACACCTCAGCCATCTTCAGCCACTTCCGCGGCGTGGGCAGCTGGGATGCCCTGCGTCTCGCAGCAGGCGACACCTCGACGATCGAACCGTTCCGTTCCGACGCGGCCGCGCAGCATCATCTGCTCGACCATGGTTGGGTGTGGATCCTGCGGTTCGACGATGGGCTCACCAGCGTGGGCCTCGTGGAGCCAGGAACGCCACCCGCCAGCACCGTCGATCGCGGCCAGATTTGGAGCGAGACACTCAGCCGTTATCCGTCGCTGTGGTCTCTCATGGCGACGGCCGAAGCCGTGCGGCCCATCACTGG
>JBMTLP010000128.1:0-7897 GCA_049433245.1 Pirellulales bacterium | reverse complement strand
CGACAACAACGCGACCCAGGTGTCATCGTCCGAGACCCTCCACCTGTTCAACACCGAATATGAGTACAACAACCTCACCTTTCGCCTGGCGAGTTCGGTGGCCGTGCCCGAGCCATCGAACTGGGCGATGGCGCTGATGGGGGGCGCCTGTGGTGGCTGGGGGATGTGGCGGCGGCGGCGAGCCGCCTTGCCAGCGGATGGCCGGCCCGGGGCCTGCCGTTGGTCCTCATGATCCGACCACCTCGGCGACTTCTTCATCTCTTCCTCTGCCCTCCCTTGATTTGCAGCACCACAGTTTCTCGCGCCGTCGATTGCGATGTGAGTGCAGGGCAGGTTACTGCCGGCACACTCCATCTGGTGCCGCAGGCTGTTTGTCCACAGGCGGCTATGGAGCCGACGGCACATCGTCGCGACTGGCTCGATACCGGTACGCAAAACGCCCGTTTGGAGCCGTATCGCCATCGGTGTAGAAGCTCATGACGTCGCCGGGCTGGATGTTGTCAGCCCAGGTAAAGTCAAACGCCACCTTGCCGCCGCGTTCAAGGAGGCTTTGCGGCACCGCGAGATGCAGGTCACGGCCGTCAAAGTCGAGCGGAGCCTGGCCCACCTCCCGCCAGTTCCAGCCACCCACGTTTTCCTCGATTGTGCAGCAGCCGTTGTCCAGGCGGCGACGGTTCACGAGCAGGTCATACCCTTGCCAGCCGGTGTCGTGTCGCCCGTCGGTGTCGATATAAAGCAGCATCCAAGCCTCCCCCTGGGGGGCTGAGAGGGGTGCGTGCGTTTGCACATGGAACGACACCTGTTCCCCGTCTCTGGCCACCTGCGACAACACGATGTCGTTGCGGCCTGTGTCGTTTTGATACTGCGTGTGATGGTTGTAGCCGGGCCAGTCGCGGTGCCGCGTGTCACCGGCATCGTCGAGATACACCGGCTCCACCACCGTCCACTGGGTGAAGTCGCGATTGATGCGAACTGGGCGAGGCGGGCTTGCTGGTGGGAGCAGACCGACGCCCTTGTATCTCCGGATGAAACTCACCAACTGCAGGTAGTAGGCATCACCATGCCCACCCTTCATCGGCTCGATGTCGCGGCTGTGCTCCTGATCAAACTGATCGACAAACATCACTGGCTGCCGCACGCCGTTGAACTCGTGATGCAGGCCTGCAATCCACTCGTTCCACCCGGTCACAAAGATCAGACGCGGGTCTTCGGCAAGCGCCCGCTCAAACTGTTCGGCGAAGTTGAGGCCAAGGGCGACGCCCTGCTGGTCGGGGTCAGCAGCCCCGCGATGAAAACTTCGCCCTTGAGCCCCCGGCTCACTCATCGATCCCAGCCGGCCATCCACGGCGTTCTGGGCCACGCCGACGGACATCTGTTCGCTCTCGCCGCGGCTGTTGCGATACACATGCTGCGGGAAGACCTCCAGCCAACTCCACATGTCAGGCTTGGTCGGCCCCTGAAAGTAGTCAGGCTGCGGCGAGCGAAAGGCGAACAGGTCGCGGAGGCGGTTCGCCTCGCTGTCGTGAAACGTCAGTCGCAGAGAGCGGTCTGCGGCAACCTCTTGGCCGTCAAAAAGAGCCTCACCCATCTCGAGTTGATCCGCGTCGCTGCTCCACCAGCCGATGGTGCCCTGAGGCCGCGACACCTCGATCACATAGCGACCAGGGGGCAACGCAGGCTCAAGCTGAAAACCAACCCAGGCGTTATCAGAAATCTTGGCGTAGGCCCTCTGCTCGAGTGGAGGTTGTCCTTCCCCGTCACGCCGCAGCGTGAGGGTGAGAGTGGATCCCTGCGACTGCCAAGTCGGTACGCGGATTTCCACGCCTGTGAGCGGCTGTGTGGTCGCGAATCGTTGACCGAGCGTGTGACCAGGCTCAAGTCGCACAGCGACGTCGCTTGTGTTAAACGTCACCCCGGCGTTCAGTTTCGACGGGTCTGCCAGGATCAAGGGCTTACCGTCCCAACGAAACCACAACTCCTCGTGGAACCGCGGTTCGTAAATGTCCTCGGCGAGTTTCCGCACCACCGCAGCTGGCGTCCAGAAAGGGCAGAGAAAGGCCACCTGAGGCGTGCGAGCGCCGCGTTCGCGGACCTCAGCAAACACGTTGAGCAGGGCCTTGGCGTTGTCCGTGTAGGTGTGCTGGTTGGTGACGTCGAAAACCACGAGGTCAACGCCCGCGTCGCCGAGCAGCTGCGCGTGCTTGGCGAGCACGTAGGGATCGTCTGAGTTGTAGTAGCCGAAGATCGACTCTCCCCAGTGATGAGGGCTACCCAGCGGGCCCCAGAGTGGGCTGTCTGGCTTGCTCATGGCTGCAGGATCTTCGGCCAGGATCTTGGAAATGTCGTATGGCCCACCCTGGGCATGCGGTCCCAGCCAGAGGAAGTAAAACATCGCAACCGTGCGGTCCGCACGCCGTGGCCCACATTCGGCAAACCCTGGCAGCACTCGGCCAAGGTCGTCAGTCGCCACCCAGGTGTCGGGCATCGTGTCGCGGAGCTCCTGCCCCTGCGCGAGCGTTTGCTCTTGCCCCTGCGCGAGGGTCCAGCAAGCCAGTCCGCAGGCGGCCAGCATCAGATGCGTCGCTCTCACCTTCATGCTGCTCTGGGCTCAGACGGGATGCCACGGACGGCAGGCGAGGCTTACGGAACCCACACAAACTCAGGGCTGTTGACGAGCACCCACTGCAAGTCCTCGGCTCGTTCACGCCAGTCGGCCGTCAGTTGGTGCGTGGGAGCCGCTCCTGCCTCGAGCTCGGCAATCCTCGCCCGCACCAACTCGTCGGCGACAGGGTCGAAGTGATTTCGCCAGGAGATGCGACGGCGGTAAACCGACTCGATGGGATCCGCCTCGCCCGTGCACCGCGTTTCAAAGCCGTCAGACACGAGCGACGTCAGCCGCGAAAGCTCGACGTCGCTCGCCCGTCGCCCGAGCACCGCCAGGCTGATCAACTGCACAAACGCAGCGGGCGACTCTGCCTCCCGCGCCGCCTGCGTCAGCCAAGCATCGGCCGTGGCGTCGAGCAGACCAGCCGCAGCCGGTCCATTCGCCAAGGCCAGCGGTTGCAGGGGCGTTGGCGTAGCATCGGGCCGATCCAGCGGATCCTGCCGCTGTGGCCGCCACCCATACGCAGTCAGCAGTTCGTTGAGCATGTCCACCTGAGGAATCCCAAGCGAAATGCGATCTCGCTCGCTTGCGGAGCAAACCAACTGCCAGGCTCGCGCGGGTCGGCCCATCTCCGGAAAGGTGCTCCGCGGCTGCGAGCCGTCCTGGCCGAAGCTCTGCACTTCACCCCGCATCGGTTTTCCCGTGGCCACATGCAGCGAATCGACCACCTGCTCTGCGGTCAGTCGGCGACGCAGCGGCCCCCGAAACATCACCGCCTCCGAGTCGTCGGCCGACAAGCCAGGCACGGCCTCGCGCTGATACACCGCCGAGTTCATGATCAGCCGCGCGAGATGCTTCAGATCGTCGCCACTGACGAGAAGCTCGCGGGCGAGATACCGCAGGAGTTCTGGATGCGAAGCCGTCCGGTCGCTCCAGTCGCTTGCGGACTCGATCAGTCCGCGCCCCATCAGCCGCGTCCAGAGTCGATTTGCCAGCACCTCGCGAAAGCGGAGGTTCGACGGAGCCACAATCGCCCATGCCAACTGCTCCCGCGTATCGTTGCCGACACCATCAAGGGCCGTGGCACCGCTGATCTCCGGGAACGGCCACTCCGCGGCAATTTCTTCCCCAGGCAACACCGAGACGCTGACGATCATCTCCTCGATCTCTTCGGGCGTGGCCGGAATGCTGCTGCTGGCTGGCACCTTCAGCGGCTTCTTCTCCAGCATCGCTGCAAAGGCGAACAGATCGGACTGCTCAAACGGATGGTTCGGTGCGTCGTGGCAGCGGGCGCACTTCATTTCTACGCCAAGAAACGCCGTGCCCAGCACGTGCGCCTTGGCCGCCATCGGCACGTCGTTCTCTGAGGCCATGCCAAAGCCCGCGGGACCGCCGAGTTCTTTGCTCCCTTCCATCCGAATGAGGTTCGTGACGAAGCGATCCATCCCGACGTTGTCGACCATCGCGTCGTGGATGTACCAGCGGAAGGGGCCGCTGTTGTTGAGCGTGGGCTTTGTCAGGGCTGGATTCTCGGCGAGCACATCCATCCAGTAGCTCGTCCAGTGGTCAGCCCACTCGTCGGAAGCGAGCAGATGGTCGATCACGGCCCTGCGGTCGAGCGGTGGTGCCGGCTGCCGATCGAGACCGAGCGATCGCAGTTCTTCCACCGTCGGTATCCGACCGGTGACATCCAGGGTAGCCCGTCGCAAGAAAGCCTCGTCAGAGACGAGCGGCATCGGCTCAAGGCCATTGTCAGCGAGTTTTGCGAGCACAAACCGATCGATTGCCGTCAGTGCCTTTGCGGCCTCGCTAGGAAGCGGCACCGGCACCTCAGGCCCCGCCGCTGCTGCTGCATCGGCATGCCGCTGTGCCCAAAACTGATCCTCTCCCTGATCGGCGACGCCACGTGCTATCCGATTCCAGGCGGTGACCGTCGCGTTCTCGCGATCGAGGAGTGCCTGCCAGCCCGCGTCGTCTGGCTGCCAATGGCCTCCGAGCACACGAAATGGCTCGCCAGGGGCTGCTACCGCAACGAGCAACTCACCGAGTTGATGAACCCGCCCGTCACCCCCGAGAAGCCGATACACCTCGAAGCGATGCGGCTGGCCGTCGGAGTCAAACTCGACCAGCGTGTCGGTATGTGCTCCCGTTTGCTGAACGACGCCAGCGGGTGGATCCACCAGTTCGTAGACCTTCCCGTGCGCTGAGCCATTGAGCTTGGGGGCCGTGACCTGCTCTGCGAGCAGTTGGCCGTCCATGTAGACCCGTGCCGCATCGAGGCTGCGAAGCAGCAACTGACAGGAGCCCTTTGGAAACGTGGCTTCCGTCACCAGTCGCACCATCGATGCCCCTGGCCGATCCGTGATCAATCCCCGCTCGTTGTAGCGATGCGGCAGCCGGGTGATCGCCATGCCATCACTGACAAACTCCGGCTCGGTGTGCCGCGGCGGGAAGAACCAACTTCGCATGGGCAAGTCCGACACAGCCACACGGGTGATGCCTGGTGCTGCTTCGAGCGTGTCGGCAGGCCACGGCATCTCCGGCTGCTGGCTTTCCACCCACTCCGTGCGTTTGGCGATCACGGCAGGATCAAGGCGGGTGCGGTAGATCGCCAGCCCGTCGATCAATCCTGGAAAGGTGTGCGCCGCGCCATTCGACCCGCCCACCCACAGGTCGTCGTCGTCGACCACGGGCGGGGCCGACGAGTTGCCCTCCATGTCCCACACGCCGTCTGTGGCCGCGCCGTCGATGGTGGCAAGTACCTCTTCTCCCGTGCCAAAGGTGTAGCTGAGCGTCACGTGATGCCAGCGGCCATCGACCGGCACCGCCCCCTTGCTCGTCCAGCGGTGGGCCCGCTGCCCACCGTTGGGATCGGAACTGTCCATCCACAGAAAGGAGAGCTCGCTCTTCCCGCCCCCCTGCAGCCGCAGCGCGTAGTTTTGATTTGCGTCGTTGCCCTTACCTGCCACGGTGTGGGTCCGCCCCTTCCCGACGACATACGGAAACACGCCCGCGGGAGACTCGTCGAGCCTGAGCCAGGCCTCGATCGTCAGCGTGTCACCAGCAGCGAAGTCGAGTGGACTGTCCGCGCCGGGGTCGACGATCTTCAGAAGACCCTTGCTCTGTGGCAGCAGCGTAGCCGGACCGTCTTCGGTTCGCGGAGGCCCCAGGCTGCGCTCTGTGTCGCGGATTTCAAAGGCAAGCGGCGGTGCAGGCGGCGGCGCGAGCACCGCCTCGAGCGTGAACACCGGGGTTGCCGTCTCAGCAGACGTTGGTGCCGACTCCGCCCCGCGGACGGCAGCCGCAACCACAGCAAAGCTCAAGAACATCATCGCGTGGCGAAACGCGTGTGAAACCAGCATTGCACTCCCCTTTTGCGTGTCCCCCAAGCCTACCACAGAGCCCGCCCAAGCCCCTCACTGGGTCTCAACAGGCAGTTCGCGCCGGGCCCGGTGAGTCGCCCAGCGGCATCCCTCTGAGATTTTGGTGAATGGCTGCACCCGACGCCTGCTCAGACCGCTGCTGGCCGCGCTCGACCTCGCAACGTCGGTTCATTCAACACGCGACCGGCAGCACGTGGTCCACCGTTCACTGTTTCCCATCGGCATTTGGCGGTGGCGGCAACTCCAGAACATCCGCCGTCAGTTCGACAGCGGCTCCAGCCTCCGGCACGTCCACGCCCGCCGTCCAGAGAATCCCGTTGATAATCGCGCGACGGAACTCGGGATTGGCATAGTTGTTGTGGAAGTGGCCGAGCGTCGTGCCAAAGCTCCGGCCGCCGCCTTCCCGCTCGAGCACCCAGGCGACCGTCTGCTCAACGTCGTCGACGGTAACAGTCAGCACCCGCTCCGCACGAGGATCGAACTTGAGATTCAAATAGAATTCATCTCGAAGCTCGTAGCCTCGCCAGCCCCGACAGACCGGATGGTCCGGCTTCCGCTGTACCAATGGGAGTGTGTCGACCTTCAAGCCACAGAAAGCGAAGTTGAACCACCCCCCCAGGAGCCGTTCGTAGAGCGGCCCGACCGCCTCCTCGGCTGCGGTGGACCAGTGGATCGCGGTGAACCCGACCCCGTCCTGCATAAGCTTTAGGAAGGCCTCGCGGTGCGCCGGCGAGAGCACGATGTCTCCCGCAGGCCGCGAATAGTACACGATCGCATCAACGCCTTTGAGCACCGCCGGATCCTCGGGCCAGTCAAGGTCCGGCGACACCAAAGCCTCCACCCCCGGTGTCTGGTTCAGACAGGCCGCCAGAAGCTCACACACCTGCGGATACATGTGCGTCGCGTACGGATGGTCGAGCGCTGTTGGAATCAGCAGGATCTTCGTACTCAACTCGTCGTCGGCGTGCGTCACCATCGGCAGGCACATCGCGACCGCCAGCATGAACAGACACTGCCAGCGCTGAGCAGCCGCAGCTGACGCACCGCATCCACCAAGCGTCATCGCTTCCTCACTTTCGAACAACAGCGTGCTGCTGAAGCCGCTGGTGGCTGGCTCGTTGCCTCATCGCCACCCGCCCCGCTACGGCAACTCCGCCAGCAGCTCCTTGGCCTTGTAGACCTTGTCGAGCGTCTCAAGAATCGCCCGCACGTCCACCGACACCGCTCGGCTCTGCTCATCGGAGTAGACGTAAGACGCCGAGAGGGACTGGATGTTGCCGTCAAAAATCAGACCCACGAGTTCACCGTTGCGGTTGACCACGGGGCTGCCTGAGTTGCCGCCGATGATGTCCGCGGTGCAGACGAAGTTCATCGGCGTGGTGAGTGTGAGCCGCTCGCGGGCATCGTGCCAAGAAGCCGGCAGGGCGAAGTCCTGCTGCGGGCCCTCGGACGTGCGGTGGCTCTCTTCGTGCGCAAACGCGCCTCCGATGGTGGTGAAAGGGGGCACCTCGCGTCCCTGCTCTCGATACCCGGTCACCGTGCCGAAGGCCAACCTGAGGGTGAACGTGGCGTCGGGGTACTCAGACGTGCCCCGAACCGCAAACCGCCCCTTCATAATCAGGTCGGCTGCCTGACGATCCCGCTCGGCGAGTTCATCCGAAAGTTTGCGGATCCGACGAACTTCCGGATCGACCAACCGCGCCAGACGGATGAGTGGGTCGTCGCTGGCCTCCACCGCAGCCAGTCCTCCCTCAACCAACTTTCGACGCACATCAACGCTTGCCAGTTGCGACTGACCGACGAGCTCCGCCGCCCGATCGGCGGGTGACTGTCCTGCGAGCACTCGCGCCGCAAGGGGATCGTCGGCTCCGCCTCGCTCCAGCATCAGCCCCAGCGAATCCCCCAGCAG
>JBMTLP010000127.1:0-7995 GCA_049433245.1 Pirellulales bacterium | reverse complement strand
CACCGCCCGCGAACTGGCCACAGCCTGGCTAGCCCCATCCGCTGCACGCCTGGCCCACGATGGCTACCACGTGGGCATCGCGTACGACCCCGAGCAAGGCTTCGCTGCCGGGGGGGATCCGCTCGGCATGTTTCCGCTGTATCACGCGTCGCTGCCCGATGGCAGCGCGCTGGTGGCCACATCGCCGCTGGCTTTCACCTGCCATCCCGCATGGTCAGCGAGCATCGACCGTACTGGGCTGGCAGGGATTCTCTTGGCCCATGGGCTTCTGGATGATCGCCCGCTCATGACGGGTGCGCGACGGGTGGCAGCAGGACATCGGCTCCGCATGCCACAGCAAGAACCGATGCGGGAGGTGGAGGTCTTTGAGTTTGCGGGCAGTGAACCACCGGCTGGTGAGACCTTTCCCGACACCGTGGAGCGGATCGACGCGGAGTTGATGGCGGCGGTGCGACGCCACTGTCCGCCCCGCGATGATGCCGTGCTGATGCTCTCGGGTGGACTGGATTCCCGGCTCTTAGCGGGCTGCCTCACCGACGAAGGCGTTTCGGTGCGAGCGATCTCGTTTGGCCGACCACGCGACTACGAGGTGCGGGCAGCCAGGCTCGTGGCTGAGCAGCTGCAGATGTCGATCGAGGTGGTGGATACCGAGCAGCGCCTCGACGACTTCGTCGCGCATGCACGGCGAGCCGCCCGCTTCAGCCAGCTCTCGTCGGCTCCAAGCGGCGATGACTTCGCCACAGGCCTTGCTGCCGCGACGACGCGGTCGCCCTTCACCTGGGGAGGCATTCCGCTGGACTGGGTCTTGGAGCCTGTGTCCAAGCACAACGGCTACGACCCTCAGACGGGACTTTGGTCGAGCGCCGAAATGCTCTGGCATCTGAATGCCTGGGGGGTGCCCGTCAGCCACCTTCCCTCGCTGCTCGGGCGAGATGGCCACGATCTCTGCCGGGACCTGCTTCAACGCCTGGAAACGTTCTGCACCGCAGGTCCGCTGCCACCTCCGCGACAGTCCGCTGTGCTTCGCTGGAACCAGCGGGTTCGCAATCACCTCGGTGCGGCGCTGCACCTGCTGTCCTTTGCCGCCTGGCCGTTGATGCCTGCCACCGATCGCCGGTTCTACAAGGCAGCCTTTGGCCTTCCGCTCGCGATGTATGCCGGGCGTGGGGTTGAAAAGGCCATCCTGCAGCGACGCCGCCCCGACTTGGCCGCGCTGCCAGTCGACACCAACTCCTACCGCTTTGAGCCGCTCCATGCGAAGCCGAGCGGCGGCGTGGCGAAGGCGCTTCAGAAACTGAGCAGGCAAGTCCGCCGTGCCGCACAACCGTTCCTCCAGGCATCGGATCCGCGGCGTTACGAACGCGTCTTCAACGTTGATGAACCGCGGTGGCGGCAGGTGCGGATGGCGGTGGAGCCCCTGAGACCGCATCTGGAGGCGGTGCTCGATGCCGACACGCTCGCGAGACTGCTCCCGCCAGCCCACCGTCGCCTGCGATCTCGCACGCCGCTCGCCGTCGGCAGCCCGATCCGCCTCCTTGCCGGCCTGGGCTTTGTGCTGCAAGAGCACGGAGCATGACCACGGGGCGGGCACGGATCCGCCGCGCGGATTGGTCGGCTTGGAGCGAACGTCCGGCGAAATGGCACAGACAGCCGCGGCAACTTCGGCTCAACAGACAAACATCCCTGATGGGCCTGCATGAGGCAGCTGAGATCCACTGCGATTGTCAGCATCACCGACGCAGCGGCTCTCCTTGGCGAGGTGACCAGAAACACAGCAGCAACGCTGGCAGGATCACGAGCACAGCAGCCAGAGCCGAGAGCATCGCCACATCGCACATCAAGGCCAGCCATCGGATCGACGGCATGTGACTGAGCAGCATCACAGAGAACCCACCGAGCAAGATCAACGAACTTGTCACGATGCCAACGCCTGCGGTCTGCAAGGCATCCTCGATCGCACGGCCGACGGGCTGCACCCGATTCTCACGCTGAAAGTGCACCAAGAAGTGGATCGTGTCATCGACGGCGATGCCCAGGCAAAGGCTGTACGACACCACCGTCACGATCCGCAACGGCTCGCCGCTGACGACCAGCACGATCGACGTGACGAGCAGCGGCAACACATTGGGCAGCAGGCTGATCAGCCCGAGTTTCCACGACCGCAACGTCAGGCCGATCACGGCAAACACGAGGAGCGTCGAGGCCGAGAGACTGCGACCAAGGTCACCAATCATCGACCAGAGATTGCGAGCCACGACCGGGAGCGTGCCAGTGAGATGCAGTTCCCAACCGGGCCGCGCCGCAGCCAACGCCGCCAGCCGCCTTTCCAGTCGAGCAAACGCCGGCGCGAGTTCAGCTGCCCCCATGTTTTGAATGTGAAACGACACGACAAGTCGCCGCTGATCGAGGTCGAGCAAACGATGAAGCTCGTCCTCAGGAACCACCTCGAGCACGTCGATGCTGCGCTCGAGTGGCGAGTCGGCACTGCCTCCGGCCTGGAGCAGATTGCGAACCGAAAACGCGCCGCAAAACTCGGGCTCCGCACCGATCGCTTCGTGCACCCGCTGCACGGTGTCGAGTACGGGCGAGTCGGCGATCGTCATGTTTTCAGGCCACGTCACGACGACGTACCCAAGCATCCCTCCTCCCATCGTGGCATCGAGGGTTTCCAGGGCGAGCACGCTCGGATTGCTATCGGGAATGACTTCCGTGACGGAAAAATCCGGCCCGAGTTTCAGGCTGAGGGCCAGCATCACCGCAAGCGGCAACAGGTTCAGCCACTGGTCATTGGGCACCTCGGCCTCGCATCTCCCCTTCGGCATGAGATGGGCTGCGAGCGGCGTCAGCATCAACAGCGGCATGACGGTCATCACGGCTGCGAAGTTCATCAGTGTGCCCGCCGCACAGATCAGGCCGAACTGACGAATGATCGGCTCATGCGCAAGCCCGAGCGACCCGAACCCGATGGCCGTTGTGAGCGAAGTCAGAAAGCAGGGCAGGGCGAGCGCGGCGAGCATCGCGCGCACCGCCATTCGACGAGGCATGCCTGCGGCGAGTCGGCGGCGGAGCCCAATCACAAGATGCACCGCGTCGGTGACACCGATCGCATAGACGAGCGTCGGCAGCACCGCATTCACGCCGTTGAGTTTGAGGCCCATCGCCGGCATCACACTCACAATCCAGAGCACGCCAAACGTGGGCGTCAGCACAACCATCAGCACAGCGGCCCACCGTCCAAAGACCCACCAGGCCACCAGCAATGCCACCGCCGCACTCGCTCCAACAAAGGTGAACAGGTCGGCGGCCAACGCAGAGAGGATGTCGATCCGCAGGGTGGGATGACCGGTGACGAGCACCTCGACGCCGGGTATCTCCGACGCTTCACGAGCCAGTTTTTGTAACGCCGCAACGGGCTGCTTCAGTTTGGCAATCGACTCGGGCTCACCCGCCAGTCGAGCGATCAGGAGCAGGGCGGTGGCGTCGGCGGAGACGAGGTGATCGGCAGCCAGCGGGTGTTCGAGCGCCATCCGCTTGGCGTCGGCGTAACGCTCAGGAGCGGCCTCGCGCCGCGGAATCAACGGAATCAGGAGTTTCCCTCGCCGCCGCAGGCTGTAGATACTGAAGACGCGTTCGATCCCTTCCACCTCCGCCGCTGCGAGCCACAGATCACGGCCGGTATTCATTACCTCGGGTTGGAAAACATCGGCTGCACGGAGCACGAGCAGGATGTCCTGGTCATCAGCTCCAAACTCCTCGTAGAAGTTTTGCAACTGCCGCGACGCGTCATCATCGCCCAAGTAGAGCGACCGCGGATCGTCATCGAACTCCAGTTGGGTCACACCAACCATTGCCGCAAGCGTCGCGAGCCCAACGAGGACTGCCCATCTCCAAGCGTGCGCGGTGATGTCGGTCGCAAACCAAGCAAACACGATCGTCTCGCAGTGGAACGCTGCAGAGCCCTCGCGGTACGCCCACACGCGAGGGTGAACTCACCCTCACAAATGCCCTCAGAATAGGTCCTTCCTGGAACTTTGTGGAAAGTCGCGGCAACCTCGGATCAACCCGCAAAAAAACCCTCGCGAAACCATAGTTCCGCAAGGGTTCAAGTTCGACCGCGTAATGGGCGGCACAGGATTCGAACCTGTGACCTCTACGGTGTGAACGTAGCGCTCTAACCAACTGAGCTAGCCGCCCGATGTCAGATCAGACTGAAGTCTCTTCTGCGTGGCTGAGTGTATCAGAGGGTTTGGGCTTGGGGAGGGGGCTCACGTGGGCGGGTCAAACCGCGGGGACGATGAGGCGCTCTCGTCGTCGCGGCGAGCGGGACGCTGAGACGAAACCGCAGCCGGCAGATCACCCCGCATCGCCGCGGAGATGTCGACTTCTTTCGTGATCGACTGCATCGATCGCTTCATCTCGCCGATACTCTTGCCCACCGAACGCCCCACCTCGGGCAACCGCTTGCCGTAGATCATCACGGCAATCGCCCCAATCACGCAGATTTCCAGCGGCCCGAGTCCGAACATGCTGTTTCGTCGCCTACTTGGCTGTCGCGTCCTGGTTGCTCTCGTCTTCGATGCCCTGCACGCCCCGCTTGAACTCCACGATCCCCTGACCAAGCGACCGCATCACCTTGGGGAGACGCGAACCAAAGAGGAGCAGAATCACCCCCGAGACCACGAGCAACTCGACCGTGCCGAGGCCCATGAAGCCGAGCACTGGCACGCCTAGGAACGCAGAGGAAAGCACAATCACGGCTGGAGCCTCCATGAAGATTGGCCGGGGGCGGAGGGCACCCCCACGCCTGCAAGCACTTTCCCCGAAAAACTCGGGGCAAAAACGCCTACCGTAAGTTTATTCCCCCACCAACACCGGTCAAACGCGATCCGTCTGGTGGCGAGAAACGCTCCTGGCCCCCAGGCAGACACCCACCTCTCCGGCCAGTCACCGCCGCTATCAACGGAGTGAGGAGCCTTCGGCAGGCATGTCCGCGGCAGCTACCGGACCCGCCGCCCGGGTGTGCATCGGGAGGTACCGGTAGTAGACCTCGAGCGTCATGACCGACATGGCAGTCGAATAGACTCGGCCGCCATGCCCGCCCCAGACCGGGTCAGGATCCCAACTTCCCTGCAGCGGACCCGCCTCTTGCCGCTGTAGGCTGAGCACCGCCCCCTGCATCTGGCGATTCCAGAGATCCCACTGCTCGCCCCCCACATGAAACGAAGCAAGAGTGGCGTAGTACCAGGTGTAGGCATCAGGGTGGGAGGCATCCGGTGGAGACTGGGCCAACATCGCCATCGCTTCGCGGGCGGCCGGATGCGCGGCGTCCATTCCTAAGAGCATCCTGCAGAGGCAGGCCTCTGAGGTCATCGCCACACTCGGCCGCTCTCCGGGCCTGTAGGCTGCAAGTCCGCCAGCAGCCCCTGACGAAACCCTATCCAAAAACGCCCAGGCTCGCGCTGCCACGTGCCCGGGCGGGGCTACCCCCGCCAGCCGACTGCTGTGCAACGCCATCACCTGCCAACCCAACTGACTGGTGTCGCCCGCATCCCCCGCCGCATACCGCCAGCCTCCCGTGGCCGGGCTCTGCATCGAGAGCGTGTAGGCGACCGCTCGCGCCAGCGGAGCGCGGAGCATGGGGTCGCCAGTCAGCGCGAGGGTCTCAGCCAAGGCGATCGTGGCCATGCCATGGCAGTAGAGGGCGGCAAAAAACTCGGCGTCACCGGCGAGCGAACCGTTCTCAGCCTGTCGGTCAACAAGGAAGTCGATCCCACGTTTGACCTCGTCGGCATACTGCCCAGCCTGAGGCGTATTGCCGGCTCCCAAAAACGCCAGCAAGGCCAACCCCGTCACGCCATGATCGCTGCGACTGCCAGCACCTTGGCGATCGCGGCCGTCAATCGAACGCTCGACACCCGCCCCATACCGGTCCGCATCCCAGTGTCCATTGGGAGACTGGGCGGCAGCAAGCCAGGCCAGCCCTTCGCGAACCGCGCGTTCGGTCTCCTCCGAGCCTCCACGGGCTGCCGCAGCAGCCTGCCGTCGTTCACCGAAGCGATTCGCGTAGGCCGTTGGTGGCTGGACCGTGTGGGGCCCCGGTTCCTCCACGTCGCCTTCCGTCTTCCCTGTCGCGTCGGCAACGACTTGCTCCCCGGGATCTCCGTCCTCCACCACAGGCTCTGCCTCGGGAGTTCTGGTTTGCGGCTCCGCTTCACTGACATCGCTCGTCTCGGTCTCCAACAAGGGCACGAGATCCGCAGGCGCCTCAGCCGCGAGCGCGGCAGGTGCTGCTTCGTCGACAGCATCGCGGAGCGGTTCGTCAGCAACATCCTCCGTGAGCGGTGTGGCATCCGGGGCGTCATCAGCAGCTGGCGGCTCTGCGGTCGGCCCGGACGAGATGGCATCAAAAGGCTCGTCTGTTAAGACCACCATCATGGTCATGCGGCCTTCGTCTTGCGTGCCCCACGACGCAGGACGCATGCCGCCAATGCCCGCAGCCACGATCGCCAGCAGTAGATGCACCCCCACCGAGAGCACGACACATTTTTTCAGCGTGTCGGACTGCAGCCACCTGGTGCGAGCAAGCAGCACAAGGCCGCCCAGAGCAGCTGCTATCAGCCCGCCGGCCACGATCCAGCCGGTGTGCCCGCCGCTCATCGCATCACCGTTCCGGCAGTCTTCGTCGCCACCGAGATGCCAACGTGGCGAATGCCGGCCAGTCGACAGGCCTCATACACCTCCGCCATGCGGCCATGACTCACCGCGCGATCGCCCCGCACCAGCACCGTGAGGTCGGGGCGGTCTTTGCACAGCAGCGTCAGCCGTTCGGTGAGGTCCTTCCAGTCGACAACCTCGCCGCTGAGCTGCACTTCGCCGGAAGCAGTGATCTCAAGCAGTTCTGGCAGAACGGCCGTCACTGGGGCAGCCGCCGACACACTCGGCAACTCCACTTCAAACTGCCGCTCGTCGCCAGAGAAGCGGGTGGCGCACATAAAAAAGATCGTGAGCACAAGCACCACGTCGATCATCGGCGTGAGGCTCGGTGTGGGATCGTCTTCGTGCTGGTAGGGAGAACGCAGCGGCATGGGAGTCGGTCAAAGCCCAGATGGAATGCAAACGAAACGTCACCGTCACCAACGCCTCAAGCGGCCTGCTTCCTTGACGATCCCCCAGAGCCGCCCGCCCGCCGCGAGCTGCCACTCGCCTCGAGCGAAATCTCGTGAATCACACGTTGCGACACGTCGTCGAGGCGTTGGGCGAGATACTCCACCCGGCTCGTAAGCCAGGAATGGATCACCATGGCGGGGATGGCGACGAGCAGCCCCATGGCCGTCGTGATCAACGCCTCTCCGAAGCCCTTCGCCAACAGGTCGGGCCGTCCCATCGCCCCCGCTGAGGCGACATCGTTGAAGGATCGAATCAAGCCAAACACGGTGCCAAGCAAGCCGAGCATCGGAGCCGTACTGGCTATGGCGTGAAACAAGCGGCGATATCGGCCCAGGCGGCCGATCTCTCGCTCACCGGCGTCGATCACCGCCTGCTCGATTTCCACGGCAGGCCGCCCCCAGCGGCGCACGGCAGCCCCAACCACCGCAGCGGCCGGGCTCCCGTTGGCTTCGCACGCCTCCAAGGCTGTTCCCGCGTCGTGCTCCCCCGCTTCCAGCTGCTCGATGAAGCGATCGACAAAGACCTTCGGCAAGACATGGCCGGTTCGCAACGACACCAGTCGCTCGATGCCGAACGCGGCAAGGATGAAGGAACAGCCGAGCAGTGGCAGCATCAGCACGCCACCCTCGCTGACCACCGACAGGAGATTGCCGGTGGGGATCAGTTCGGGGCCAGCGGCCCCCGTGGCGTTGGTGCCCGCCTCCGCAACCAGCCCGTCAGTCGCAGGCGACACGGGCTGAGCCGCCTCGTCGTCCGGACTCGTTTCAACGGGAGCAGAGGCGCGGGCGATGCGGAGGCCCTCGCCGCTCGCCGTCGTCTCGCCGGAGG
>JBMTLP010000126.1:0-8011 GCA_049433245.1 Pirellulales bacterium | reverse complement strand
ATGTAGAGAGGCGTGCCAAGCGTCGTACCCTCATGGGTCAGGTCGAGACCTTCACCAGCGAGGGTGATGCGTGCCAGGCCAAAGTCGGCCACTTTAACTTCCCCTGCCGGAGTCACGAGCAGGTTTTCTGGCTTGATGTCGCGATGCACGATCTTCTGCTGCCAGGCGCGATCGAGCGCGGCAGCGACCTGTTCCAGCACGGATACAGCCTGCGGCGGTGACAGCGTTCCCCGCTCGTGAAGCCACTGCTTGAGCGTGGGGCCGGCCACATACTCCTCGGCGATGAAGTGAACGTTGTCCACACAGCCGACTTCGTAGATCTGCACGATATTGCCGTGCACAAGCGATGCTGCCGCCCGGGCTTCCTGCATGAACCGCTCGATGGCTGCGTCGCTGTGCCCGCGGCCTGTTTCTCGCAGCACCTTCACGGCGACTTTTCGGCTCAGCGAAGTCTGCAGGCCGAGGTAGACGTCCGCCATTGCCCCGCTCCCCAGCAGCGTGCGGAGCTCGTAGCCGCCGAGTTGCCGCCCAGCGTGGAGACGACCGGCGGGGCTCGAGTCGTCTTTTGGTTTCAGGCTCTGCTTGGAGGGGATACGGTTCATCGGTCAAAGTATCGGAAAGTTCGTTGCTTCCCACAATCAACGGTTCGCGACGCCGAGCGTTGCTCCGCTGCGTTGACTGACCAGCCCGAAACTGAAAGCAGATGTGATGACAGAAACCTTTCCCGCACGGTCTTCGAAAGCTCTCAAGGAGTGGTCAGCCGTGTGCCGGGCCATGTCTGCCGGCAGCCAGACAATCTTTCTCAGGGCCGGCGGTCTCGACGATCCAGCGGGGCGGTTCGGCTTTCCCGAGAACGCGTTTTGGCTGTTTCCCACCCGCTACCACGAGGCGGCTTCGCGGCTGACGGCCTGGGCGACCGATTTTGCGATCGAGGCAGGGTGTGCGGGTGGGCCGGCCATGATCGACCTCCTGGCTGTCGTCGAGGAGGTCCGTTGGGTGGATGACGCTCGCTTGCTCGACGGGTTGATTCCCCTGCACGTGCTGGCTGACGACGTGGTCCGGCAGCGGTTTGCCTACCGGCAGCCTGGATTGACTGCGGCGCTTGTTCGCATCTGGCGTCGTGAGGAACCGCACCTGCTCGAGGAAACGCCCGAGATGGATGGCTGCCGAAGTTGGCTCGATCTACCACATGCCCTCTCCTGCGATGGCATGCAACCGGTGCTCCCTGAGGAGGTGTGGTTCGATCGTCGCGAGCGTTTTTTCCAGGCAGTCACGCCCGGCGGTTGAAACATGCCGGATTGCCGACCATGCTCGGAGGCCTGCCCACTTCCCTTCCCTCTCCCACGCGAGTCACCATGCCGAAGCCAGCCGATATCAAGAAGGCCGCCGCCGCCCTCGACCTCGACGCCCATGATTATGAGGTCACGCTTGAGACGACTGCCGGCTCGATTCGGCTCGCGCTCGACGCTGCGGTAGCGCCAGGGCATGTTCGCAATTTTGTCGCACTCGCTCAGAGTGGGTTCTATGACAGCGGGTGCTTTCACCGCATTATCAAGAACTTCATGATTCAGGGCGGTTGCCCCGATGGAAACGGCATGGGAGGTCCTGGCTACACCATTCCCGCCGAGTTCAACGCAACCGCTCACGAGCCTGGTGTGCTTTCCATGGCTCGCACGAGTGACCCTAACTCTGCCGGCAGCCAGTTCTTCATCTGCCTCGAGAAGGTGCCGCATCTTGATCGCCAGTACACCGCGTTCGGACGCACGGCGGATGAGGCGAGCCTGGCCGTCGTGAAGGCGATCGGCAACGTTGCCACCGATGCTCGTGACTGCCCTCGAGATCCGGTAGGCATTCTGGAAGCCAAGGTGACGGCGATTCCCAAGGCGTGAGCCACGGCCTTGTGAGCAGAGCGGTGCTGGGCTTTGCGATCAGCCGCAGACGTCGACATCTCAGGCCATCACCCGCGAGATGCCGCGGAGCCCGAAGAGGATCAAGGTCCCTCCGCCAATCACAGCCGCAAGGCTTCGCGGATTGCCAGACGGGAAACACGAGCGCACCGCGTTTACCAAGTCGTCCATGGCCAGCGGGGGAGGTTCGGCCGGTGCTGCGCCTGCCGGGCCTGGGGCGACAGGTTCCTCAGAAGTGAGCGTGTTCGTCGGTGGCTGGGCAGGTGCTTCCGGGAGCATAGGTTTGGGAGGCGTGGCGCTCGCGACGGCCAGCGTGGGAAGCCGCGACGGCCCCTGCTCTTCAGGTACTGCGGGCCGATGGCTGGCAGTCATCAGCGAAACAGACGGAGGTGCCGGCTCGTCGATGTTGCTGGCGAGCGATGTGGGAGCTGCTGCCGCGTAGCCAGAGGAGCCGACGCTGGCGAGGAAGGCCCGTACGCGAGGGCTGCTGGCGCCAACGGTGCGGCCACCCGACTCGCCGAAAAGGATCCCGGCGAGTTCGCCACTCGAGTTGAAAATCGGGCCACCAGAGTCGCCCTGCCGCGCCTCCCCCACGAGTTCCACGAGTTCCAACGGCTGGCCACTTCCGGGTGAAAGGTACTGGGTGCAGCCGCCGGAAACCTCTCGGTAGGGGCCGCGGCCGTAGCCGGCGATCGTGAGGGTTTCCCCGACGACCGGAGCGCGAGCAGCCAGTTGAACCGGTTCGACGTTTGGCTTCCAGATCACGATCGCAGCCAGATCCCACACCGAATCGACGCGGAGAATTGTGCCCGCCGACTGAAATCCATCCGGAAACTGCACGAGCACGGCTGAGCGGCTGTCGCGGACGACATGCCAGTTTGTCAGCACGAGGGCCTGTGAGGCGTTCACATCGACCAGCACGCCCGACCCCAGCGATGTGCCCGAGCCATCTGGAGCGACCACACGGGCCACGGCCGGACGAGGTTCCTGCCCGGTGAGGAGGTAGTCAGAAAAGAGCGCATCCCAACCTTCACCCCACGTGGGGCTCGGGCAACTGAGCATCGTAAGCAACACCGCGAGCGTGACAGTGAGCGTCTTACCGCTTTGCCAGCCGCTGTGCCCGCCTCCGCTGTTCTGAGTCGAGGATTCGTCGAAGCAGTTCACGTCGCAGTTCGCTTCGTTCGCGTTCGATGTGGGGATCGGTTGCCGTGCGTTGTGCCACGGCATGAGTTGTTGGTTCCGGGCATGCAATGGTGGTCATGGCATCAGTGCCTCGTTACGCGGCGATCGGCCTGCCGCCACGCAGGTCTTCCTCGCGCCGGGGGAAATCCTTTCCGTCGTTGAACTCGCGTTTCAAGCGATCAAGTTCCGCTCGAATCGCGACATCGGCGAGCTTCGCGAGCGTCAGCCGGAGTGGGTTGCCAGCGAGGTGCACCGCCGCGTTGCGGGCTTCCTCGAGAACATCCGCCGAGATGTAGAGCGTGGCTCGCACCCGCGGGGTCTTCGGACTGTAGAGTTTGGCTGGCATCGGACCCTGGCTGCCGCGTGGCACACGGAAACATTCGTGGAAAAAGCTACCTGGAGGCAAACGTCTGACGTTGCGTCAGAGGTGCCACCTTGAGGAGGTTTCGACAAAGGTCGAACGTTCTCGCCAGTCCACGCGGGGAACACAGCACAAGCGTCCTGATCCGCACAGTTTCACCAGCTTGCCTGTGAGAGGTGAGTCGACTTCAGGCGACGGCAGCTTGAGAGACCCGACGCGGCATGTGAAAACTGCGGACGTCGATCCATGTCATGCCAGCGCGGCGAGCGGCCTCGATCCCGAGATCACTGTCCTCCCACACCACACAGCGGCTCGGATCGACATCGAGACGTCGAGCTGCCTCGAGAAAGGGTTCTGGCTCAGGTTTGTGTCGCTCCGTGTCTTCACTGGCGACGAGTGTGTCAAAGAAGCCATCCAGACCGACATGTGCCAGAATCTGTTGGCAGATGTGCCGGTGTCCACCGGTCACCACGGCGGTGGGAATCGTTCCGCTCGCGCGGCGAGCGACATCCACCACGGGATCGATCGCTCGCACCTCGTGCAGTTGCTCAAGGAAAGTTTGTTCCTTGAGGATCACGGCCTCATCGAGGTCGAACTCACGTCCGGCTTCGCCGGCAAGCAGGGCGATGATGTCTCGAGAGGGGCGGCCTCCGAGGGCATAGAACCGTTCCTCGTCAAACCGTAGACCGTGCAGCTGGGTGACGTGCGTCCAGGCGATGAAGTGCGCTGGCATGGTGTCGGCAAGCGTGCCGTCGCAATCAAACAGCAGGGCCGAGTAGGACTGTTGCTGCCAGAGGTCGTGCAGGTGCGTCATGGGCGAGGCGAGCGATGAGGGAGTGGGGCGGCCAGCGGCCGTTTGGAGCGGTTGTAGCGGAGATTGTACGAGGGATGCCTGGGTAAACCCAGCGTGCCGGGACGGTGTCTGCGACAGCCCCTGCTCCAGGAAAGTAGGCTAGTGCATAGACCTCGCCGTTCGTTTGTTCAACGCCATCGCTTGGAACGCCTGCCTATGTCTCCGCCCAAGATTGGGATTCGTCTGCGACTCGTGTTGATGGGGATTTTGCCAACCCTCGTCATCCTGATCGTGGTGTTAGGGATGACCTACGCGCGAATGCAGTGGCTGTTTGAGGAGTTTGGGATGGAACTCCTGGCGGAGCGGGCAGCCACGATTGCCGCAGAGATCGATCGCGACACCCGTGAGGCGGTGACCGCTGCTCGCGTGATGGCGATTGCCGCTGAGAGTGGATTCGAAGGCCGCCGTCAGGAGTCGCTGGAGTTTTCCCGCGCTGTTTTACAGGCCTATCCGCAGTTTGTGGCCGCGTACTTCGGCTATGAGCCAGGGGTTGAGGGAGACTCCGACAGCGACAGTCCATTGCCACCCGAGGCCTTCGATGAGACAGGCCGCTTCCTGCCCTACTGGTTTCGTGATTTCACCGATGAGACACAGCTCCGCCTCACTCCTCTCGTGCAGCTCGACGGGCTGTATTACGCGGGGAACAAGTCCCGCTTCAATGACGCAGCTGAGGTCGACAAGGCGATGGTGACGGAGCCCTACGACTACGAGGGCCGGTTGATGGTGGAGCAGACCTACCCCATCACCGAGGAGGGGCGGTTCGTCGGTGTGGCGGGTGTGGACCGCTCCCTCATTGCCTTGGCCGACAGTCTCGAAGAAATCAAACGCCGTCAGGCGTCGATGGGCTGGAATCTAGAGATTGTGTTGCTCAGTCGGCTGGGCAAAGTGATTGCCTCGACTGTCGATGAAGTGGAGATGCGAACTCGCCCGATTGCTGAAACGCCCTACGCAGACATTCTCGGCGATTTCCACACGGCCGTTTCACTCGGAACGGTGCGGCGATCGGACGACCCGATCAGCGGTGAGGTGAGCCTGTTTGCTGGCGCACGCACGCAGACCGGTCCGTGGACCGTGGTGATGCAGATACCTGAGGAGGATCTGCTCGCCCGCGTGCGCGAGCCGATGATGGCTTCGGTTGGTGTCGCAGCGGTCGGGGTGGGAATCGTGATCGGATTGCTGATGTGGCTGACCACTTCTTTGACCGCCCGCATCAATCAGGCGGTGGCTGCGTCACGACGTGTAGCCAGCGGCGATCTAACGGGCACGATCGATGCAAACGATGGTGACGAAACAGGCCAGCTGCTTCGTGATATCGGCGGCATGACCTTGAGCCTCCGCGAGATCGTGGGGGAGGTGAAGCGGGCAAGTTTTGATCTCTCCTCCACGGCCCAGGAACTCTCCGCTGCCAGCCGCCAGCAGGAGCAGGCCGTCACGGCGTTGGGAGCCAGCACGAGTCAGGCCGCTGCCGCCAGCCGCCAGATCTCGGCGACCGGCCAGGAGCTGCTGTGCACCATGAATGACGTGGCCCTGGTTTCAACGGAAACAGCGGAGGTGGCGACCGTGGGGCGGTCGGACCTCAACGACGTCGGCCGATCGATGGAGCAGCTCGAAGCGGCTACATCGGCCTTCGCCGAGCGGCTCTCGGCGATCCGGGAACGTGCGGAAGACATCAATCTCGTGATTACCACGATCACGAAAGTCGCGGATCAAACCAACTTACTCTCGATCAACGCGGCCATCGAGGCGGAGAAAGCCGGCAGTTACGGTCACGGTTTTCTGGTCGTGGCTCGCGAGATTCGGCGGCTCGCCGACCAGACGGCGGTGGCCACGCTCGACATCGAGCGGCTTGTTGAGCAGATGCAGGCTGCTGTGACCGCGGGTGTGGATGAGATGGGCCGCTTTTCAGACGAGGTGCGGGCTGGTGTTGCTCGCGTGGCGGGAATCAGTGCCAGCTTTTCCGAGGTGATCGGTAAGGTGCAGACTCTCTCTGACCGCTTCGATCAGGTCAACAAGGGCATGGAGTCTCAGACCTCTGGAGCCTCCCAAATAGCCGAGGCACTTGTCACGCTCAACGATGGCACGCGGACAGCTGCAGCGACGCTTGGGGAGTTTAAGTCGGCTGCGGGCAATATGGTGGCCTCGGTGGAACGTCTGACCAACGCGATTGGTCGATTTCGCGTGGAGGATGAGGCGGTTTTGGAGGAATGGGCGAGATAGCGTGCACCTGACGAATCCGGACTTTCTACGGAAAATCCTCATGGCATCGGTCGTAATGCGTCGATCAACGCTATCGATCATGCCGGTTGTCCGGGAGACGAGAGTCTTCTCGACGGACACTGGCACCCGTCAGGGATGCGAGCACGATGAAAAAGACCGCAAATCGCCCCGGAAAACGAGCTTTTGCCAAGCAGATGACGCTGCGTCGTAAAGCAGCAGCTTGGCGGCGACGAGCCTACAGTGGGTTGGCCGGAACACTCCTCGCTGCTGGGGCCTTTGGCTTTGCCAGCAACGCCCATGCCCAGATGGGGCAGACGGCGATGGATCCAGCCGGGGGAGTCGTCAACCGAGCGGTCGGTGCTTTCTCGAATCTGAATCAATATGGGCCGGGCTACCTCTACTACGGCATCAATGCCGCGGACCGGGGCTTGGGCTACAACGGCAGTTACATGACGCTCGGCGGGTTCATCCCCTATGCCGAAGACGACATGGGCGGCTTTTGGTCGGCCGACTTGCGTGGTCATCTCTCGGTGCACGGTGGCTTCTTCTCCAACGTCGGCTTGGTCCGTAAGCAGATGCTCGGCGGCACGCTCCTTGGTGTCGGCGTCTACTGGGACTACGACGGCGACCTGAACCAGTATCCGACAGGTGGTGCCCTCGGCACGAGCCAGTTCGGTCAGTTTGGTCACGTCTACCAGCAGGTGGGTGTGTCGGGCGAGTGGCTCACCGACTGGGGTAATCTGCGAAGCAACGGCTACATGCCGGTCGGCACCACGGCCTACACCGTCGGTGTTCCAGGAAGTCAGTTTGCTCAGAACTACATCATGTGTGCGACCGGCCTCGACGCCGCTCTCGGGGGAGCGGATCTTGAGGTTGGTGCCTACATCCCAGCCTTGTCGCAGTGGGCCGGCATGATCAGCGTGGGTGGCTATGCCCTGGGAAATGCCAACAACGAATGGCAGTCGGGCAGTTCACTCGGCCAGCCGATCGTGCCATGGTTCGGCGGTGTCTACACCCGCATCGACATGACCTTCCTGGAAAACTGGGACTTCTCGCTCCAGTACAACAACGACAGTTACTTCGATTCGACAGGGTTTGCCCGTCTGACCTACCGCATGGGAGGCAGTCGCCGCCGGTCGGTGCCCGATCAGCTTGAACAGCCCATGATGCGCAACGAGCACATGGTTCGAGCCCACCAGACTCCCGTTGTGGCGCTCAACGGCAACAACGCGAATCAGCCTTGGAATGTGATTCACGTCAACAATACCGCAACTCCAGGCGGCAACGGCACGGCCGAGGCACCGTTCACCACACTGGCGCAGGCTGATGCAGCGGCGGTCAACGCCTGGGACATTGTTTACGTCAATGTGGGTGACAGCAATGCAAGCCTTGCCAATGCGTACGGCGGTACTTTCAGTTTCAATGCTGACAATCAGTACTTGGTCGGGAGTGGTGGAGCGATCGTTCTGGATACATCCAACTGTGGGCTCG
>JBMTLP010000125.1:0-8017 GCA_049433245.1 Pirellulales bacterium | reverse complement strand
CGTCAAGGGTGCTCGCCAACGCCATCTGCTCCACGTTGTCGCAGAGCACGCGTTCCACCGCGATGCTGAACCGCGATGCGGCGTGCCAGGCGGCTGTGGATTCCAACGACCCGCGAATGCCACAGATGTCTTCCACGTCGTCATTCGTCAGCACCACCACCCGGCAACGCCCCACCGCGTTGAACACCACGAGCCCTTCTCGCTCGAGTTGCCGCAAGGCTTCACGAACCGGTGCCCGACTTACCTGCTGGGCAGCCGCGATGCTCGGCTCACTCATCTTGGCGCCAGGCTCGCGAACCCCACTGACGATCTCCTGCCGGAGCACATCGGTGATAGAACGAGCGAGCGTCTGCCTCCGCGACACCGATCGGGGCGACAAGCTCTTGGAAGCCGGCAGACTGGCCATGCGGGCGGAACCTTTGCTGTGATATGGGAAGCTGCACCACCACGCTCCGCAACGTGGGCCAACCGCTGTTGACGCAGAATGGTGTATCCTACGCTAGAGGGCGACGAACTGTCGACAATTCGGCCAACACAGCCACTTTGAGCCGCCGCGAGCCTTCGGTAGAGTCTTCTTGAGGAGGAGACGGGGGATGCATATCCAGGGCCGAACTGCGCAGGTCTGCAGCACATTGGCGTGGGCCGCGGCCTGCGCGTGGTGGTTCGGTGCATCGTCAGCCATGGCTGACGCAGAGAGCGACGCCGCAGATGTGGCGTTCTTTGAAACCCGCATTCGTCCAGTGTTGGTCGAACACTGCGAGGAATGCCACGCGGCTTCCTCCGCCACACTCCGTGGCGGGCTACGGGTCGACTCGCGAGAAGCCTTGCTCGCCGGCGGTGACTCTGGGCCGGCTGTCGTGCCCGGCCAGCCTGACGAGAGCCTGCTGTTGGCTGCTCTCCGCCATGATGGCTTTGAGATGCCCCCGTCTGGCCGACTCCCTTCGACGGTCGTCGACGATTTCACCGCCTGGATTCAGGCCGGCGCTACCGACCCCCGAGACGAGGTGAGCGGCCCCGTCACCCGCAGCGAGATCGACATTGAAGCAGGCCGGCAGCACTGGGCATTCCAACCGATTCGCCGCCCAACGCCGCCACTGGTGAGCAACACCACCTGGCACATCAACGACGTTGACCGGTTTCTGCTGGCACGTCTGGAAGCGGCGGATCGGGAGCCGGCGGGCGAGGCCGATCGAGCCACCTGGCTCCGCCGCGTGACCTTCGACCTCACGGGACTCCCACCCACCATCGCCGAACTCGATGCGTTCCTCAATGACACCTCGAGCGAAGCGCACGCCAACGTCGTTGATCGGCTGCTCACGTCGCCTCACTTCGGCGAGCGGATGGCGCGGCACTGGCTGGATGTGGCTCGCTTCGCTGAATCGAGCGGAGGCGGCCGATCGCTCGTGTTTAAAGAGGCGTGGCGGTATCGCGACTACGTGATCAACGCCTTCAACAACGACATGCCGATCGACCAGTTCATCGTCGAGCAACTCGCCGGCGACCTCCTTCCGGCCGACTCGCCCGATGACCGAGCCCGTCAGCTCGTGGCCACCGCCTACCTCATGCTCGGGGCGATCAACTACGAGGAACAGGATAAGCGGTTCCTCGAGATGAACGTGATTGACGAGCAACTCGACACGCTCGGCCAGGGCCTGCTGGGCATGACGCTCGGGTGTGCCCGTTGCCACGATCACAAGTTCGATCCGATTCCTACCGACGACTACTACGCACTCGCCGGCATCCTCAAGAGCACCAAGACGCTCATCCATCGCAACGTCTCAACCTGGACCGAACAGCCGCTGCCGATGCCGCCTCAGCTCGCCGAGGCAGTTGCCGCCCACGAGGCGGAGGTTTCCAAACTGGCTGCTCAACTGAGCGCCGCGAAACAGCGGCTCGCCGCACTCGAACCCGCCGCGGGCAGTCAGGCACCCCGTAGGCCCGACTCGTTTGCCGGCCTCGTGTTTGACGACACGCAGGCCATCCGTGTTGGCGAATGGACAGAGTCCACCTTCACCAAGCCTTTCATCGGTGAGGGGTACCTTCACGACGCGGATGGTGGGAAAGGGGAACGGACCCTGACGTTTCAACCCCGACTCGAGAAGCCGGGACGCTACGAGGTCCGCCTGGCTTACACGACTGGCCAAAATCGGGCGACGAACGTGCCCGTCTCCCTTCTCTCGCTCGACGGCGACGCATCTGTGACTGTCAACATGCGCAAGCCCCCCGCCATCGAGGGCCACTTCGTCTCACTGGGAACCTTTGCCTTTGACAGCTCGGACCAGTGGTTCGTGATGGTTTCCAACGACGGAACGGATGGGCACGTGATCGTCGATGGCCTGCAGTTCTTGCCAGTCGGTGGCGACGCCACGGCCCCTCAAGAGGCCGCTGCGACTGCGGAGACCGACGGCGAGCGGGCTAAGCTCAAAGCTGAAGTAGCCGAGCTTGAGGGCGCCAAGAAGTCGCTCGACGCACAGCGTCCTGACGTGCCCCAGGTGATGGCAGCCGAGGAAGCCGACGCGATGCATGACTGCGCGCTGTGCATCCGGGGTGATGTCCACAATCCTGGCCGAGTGGTGCCCAGAGGTGTGCTTCAGGTGGCGGTGCTCGGGTCGCCCCCCACCATGCCCGCCGACCAGAGCGGTCGTCTCGAACTCGCCAGGTGGATTGCCGACAGCGAGCACCCGCTGACATCGCGGGTGTTTGTGAATCGGGTGTGGCAACACCTCTTCGGCCAAGGGCTCGTCCCCACCCCCGACAACTTTGGCACCACCGGCAGGCCGCCCTCGCACCCCGACCTTCTCGACTTTCTCGCGCGGCAGTTCACCGACGCGGGGTGGTCGTCGAAAGCGCTCGTTCGCACCATCGTCCTCTCCCGTGCCTACCGACAGGCCGTGGCAGCGGACGTGGCTCCCGCCAGCGACCCGAGCAACGCGCTGCTGGCTGGGCTCAATCGCCGCCGCCTCGATGCCGAGAGCCTCCGCGACGCCATCCTGGCGATCGCAGGCACGCTCGATCGACGGATGGGTGGGCCAGGCATCACCGATCCTGCCGTGCTCGCGCAGGCTGGAAGTGAAACACCGTCGGAATATACCTTTGAGTTTTCCGATACCCGCCGCAGCGTCTACACCCCAGCCTTCCGAAATCGTCGGCTGGAGTTGCTTGAAATCTTCGATGCGGCCAACCCCAACGCCGTCGTTGGCCAGCGGGCAGTGAGCACGGTTTCGACGCAAGGACTCTTCCTGCTCAACAGCCCCTTCGTGATGGAGCAGGCTGCGGCCGCCGCCACCCGCTTGCTCTCAGAGTCAGCTGAGACGCCTGATCGGATCGACCGCGTGTTTCGCGAATGCCTCGGCCGGTCGCCTTCGCCCGCAGAACGTGACGCCATCCTGCAGTTCGTCGGGCCCAGCGACGGCGACGCTGCGACTGCCCACGCAGCGTGGGGCATGGTGTATCAGTCGCTATTTGGCTGCATCGATTTCCGAACCCTGGAGTAGCGCCGTGTCATCCAGCCGCCACCTCGACTTCGTGCACCAGATCAGCCGCAGGCACCTGCTGCAGTCCACTGGCTGTGGGTTCGGTTCGCTCGCCCTCTCAGCCCTCGCGAGTGGAGATGCAGCCGCCGCGGCAGCTCTCAGCGGAGCCCACCATCCACCGCGCGCCAAGCGGGTGATCTTTCTCTTCATGGCTGGGGGAGTGAGCCAGGTCGACAGCTTCGACCACAAGCCGCTGCTGGATCAGCAGGACGGCGCGAGCCTGGAGTTTGCCGACGCCCGCGAGATCGCCCACGGAGAAAAAAAGACCAAAGCACGCGTGATGAAGTCGCTCTGGCCGTTTCGACCACGGGGCGAGAGCGGCAAGCAGACCTCAGAGCTTTTCCCGGAGATGTCGCAGCATGTCGACGATCTCTGCTTCCTGCATGGCATGCACACTGAAGGCGTGGCCCACGGCCCTGCCACGATCTTCCTGCACACGGGCACCACCACCCAGATCCGCCCGTCGATGGGCTCGTGGGTGAGTTATGGACTCGGCACCGCCAACGAAAACCTGCCGGCCTTTGTGTCGCTACTGCCATCCAGTGGCAACGGTGGCCCTCGCAACTACGGCAGCGCGTTTTTGCCTGCGGTGCATCAGGGAACGGCCATCGGCCGCGCTGGCATTCCCGCCGCCGAAGCCTCCATCCGTTTTCTCAACAACCCGGCCCGCACCCCCACCGCTCAGCAGTCGCAGTTCGACCTCCTACAGTCGCTCAACCGGGCCCAACTGGCCGCTCGCCCAGCCGCTGACAGCCATCTCGAGGCTGTGATCGAGTCGTACGAACTCGCCTGGAGAATGCAGCACTTCGCACCAGATGTGCTCGACCTCTCTGGAGAAACCGCTGAGACGCTGGCCCTTTACGGAATCGGTGAAAAGGCCACCGATGGCTACGGGCGACAGTGCCTGATGGCCAGGCGGCTTGCCGAAGCGGGCGTGCGGTACATCCAGGTGAACTACACCGACAACTCCAACAATCCTGCCTGGGACCAGCACACCGACATGCCCAAGCATGCGACCCATGCGAAGGCTGTCGATCGACCGGTCGCAGGATTGCTCGCGGACCTCAAACAGCGTGGTCTCCTGGAGGACACGCTCGTCTGGTGGGGCGGCGAGTTCGGCCGAAATCCGTATGCCCAGAACAACGGCACTGGCCGCGATCACAACCCCGACGGGTTCACCGTGTGGCTCGCCGGTGGCGGCGTGAAGGCGGGCTATTCGCACGGAGCCACGGACGAGTTTGGCCACATGGCAGTAGAGGGCCGGACCCACATGCATGATCTCCACGCCACCGTGCTCCATCTGCTGGGCCTCAACCATGAGCAGCTGACCTACCGTCATGCCGGACGCGACTTCCGGCTGACCGACGTTGCCGGACGGGTGATCGACGAGATCTTTGCGTAGCCGCGATCAGGTTGACCACGATCCCCGCAGCCGCCACTCAGGTCCCACTGGTCGCGTACGCCAGAAAACCGAGGTGCAGTTCGGCATGCCGCAGATTCAACTGCACGCGATCCAAATCGCTCAGTGGCCCAACCGCCGGGCTGTCGAAGGGGGCTGATTCCGAGCTTTCCAAACGGCGAAGGGCGACTACCAGCCTTGCACCCGCAGCGAGCGTGTCCATGTCGTCAAGGCCAGGTGCTGCCTGCCATCGTTCTTCCTTTAACGACGCGGCGGCAGGGGAACCGCTCGCAGCGCCGCCTCGACAACACCCCGCTCCTCCGGCGACGCCATCTGTGCGAGTTCCTCGGTGGCTCGATCGAAGTGCACCTGATAAGCCACGAGATCCGGCTTCGCGGCCGCGACATTCGCGGCGACCACATGAGCGAGAGCGCGTTCCCATGTCGCCGCCGACTCCGCAAAAAAGCAGGGCTCTGAACGAGCGAGATACCGAGCAGCCGTCTCTGCTTGATTGAGCAACCCGTACACGTGCCCAAGCAACTGAGCCGCGTGGGCTCTGCTGCGATCGTCTCCAACAATGTTCCAGAAGTAGCCTGCTGCATGCGCGGCCTGCAGCATCTCCTCGTCTTCCGCCGCCGATCGGGATGCCTGCTCAGCCAGCGTCCAAGCCCGGTTATTGGCTTGGCCTGCGAGCCGCTTTTGCCACAGCGACACGTCTTCCGCGGCCGTAGACTCCGACATCCCCTGCTCCTTCTCTGTCTGCCTTCTCGCCAACACACACCTCGCGCACACACACTGACCGACGGCAGAAGTCTCCCGGCCACACAGCGGCTCAGAATAACGGCTCACTCATCTCGTCGTTGAGCGATTCCCACCGCGTTACCAGCTCGGCAAGCTTCTCAGGCAAGTCCGCCGCCAAGTTGTGTTTTTCCGACAGATCGGTGGAGAGATCGTAGAGTTCCCACGACGCCCGCCGAGGCCCTGAACCTGGCCCCATCCGCACGAGCTTCCAATCACCGTGCCGCATGGCTGTCCGCTCACCTTGCCGCCAAAACAGCGTTTCGTGCGGTCGCCCGGTCCGCTTTCCCGTTAGAAAAGGCAGAAGATCCACACCCTCCACGCTGGCGGGTGTCGCCGCACCGGCTGCGGAGACAGCAGTCGCGAAGATGTCCATCGAGCTCACCGGCTCGTGATACACCTCGCCAGCAGGCAGGGTGTGGTTCCAGCGGACGATGAACGGCACGCGAACCGCGCCCTCATACATCTGCCCTTTCTCGCCACGCAGCGGCTTATTTGACGACGTCAGCTCGCGGGTGGGGCCGCCATTGTCACTCAGAAACACAACGAGCGTGTTGTCCTCGATGCCGGATGCTCGCAGCTGCCCGAGCACCTCGCCCACACCGGCATCTAGGTCCGCGAGCATGGCGGCGAAGATTCGACGATGCACATCGCTGATGTGCTCAAACCTGGCCATGGAAGCATCGGTCCCCTGCAGCGGACTGTGGACGGCGTTGTACGCGAGATACAGGAAGAAGGGCTTGTCGTCGTGGCGGGCAATGAAATCGACCGCCTCACGTGTGAGCGCATCGGTGAGATACGCCGATTCCTCGACTGGCTGCCCGCCCCGCAGGATGGGGTTGTTGGCGTCGTAGGCGGGCTCATCCTGTTGCATGTGGTCGGTGTAGATCAGGCCGCGCTCGCCGATCCAGCGACCGCTCGCGCCACCAGGTAAGACCTTGCGCCGCAGCATGGTGGTCACGCCGTTCCACGGTGGCGGCACAAAGAAATGCCCCTCGTGCGTGAACCCGAAGAACTCGTCGAAGCCGTGTCGAAACGGATGATAGGCCGCCGTTCCACCGAGATGCCACTTCCCGATCATCGCCGTTGTGTAGCCCACATCGTGCAGGGCTTCCGCGATCGTGGTTTCCCCCGCAGGCAGGCCATACGTTGGATCTTCGTTCTTCGCACCGATGGGATTGAACTCATACCCAAACCGTGTCGGCGTGCGTCCGCTGAGCAGTCCAGCCCGCGAGGGACTACAGTTGGGCCCGGTGACATACGCCGCCGTGCACCGCACACCGCTGCAGGCGAGGGAATCGATGTGCGGGGTGGGAATCTCATCGTTTCCCTGGCACCCGAGCTCGCCGTAGCCCAAATCGTCTGCCAGGATCACCACAACGTTCGGCTGTCTCTGCTCCGCGCGTGCGAACGCGGGAGCGAGGAGCAACACCGTATAGAAGCCGATTTCCCTAAGCATGTAGGATAGGTCGTCCTGCTTTGGAGACGAGACGATGATCAAAACCATCGCGATTCACGGCAAGCACGGAAAGACCTACCGTGCATCGGCGTGGCCGGGGGTGGCTGACGGCATGACCCACTGGGAACTGTTCGTCGATAAGGTCGGAGGGGGCTCCGACTGTGTGCAACGCGGCCACATCCACTTGAGTGTATCGCAGGCCCTCGAGCATGTGCGCACGCTCGTGCAACAACTTGAGCACGCACCGCCATCTCCAGACGACCCTGCCGGCTATGTGTGAGTGAGCGGCACGGCTCGTCGGTTACGCGAAGAGTTTGGTCACCGCCTGAGCTTTGACCAACTCCCGAGGCTGGTTGAGGTGGTTGTAGACGATCGTCTCTGGATCGATCCCGAAGCCGTGGTAGATCGTCGCCAGGATCTCGCTGGGGTGCACGGGATCGGTCAGCGGGGCACTGGCCGTTTGATCGCTCTCGCCATGCACATAGCCGCGCTGAATCCCGGCCCCGGCCATGATGCCGGTGTAGCAGTAGGGCCAGTGGTCACGGCCATCGTCGCTGTTGCCGTTTCCACTCGTGCTCACACCTCGCTGCGGGCTGCGACCAAACTCACCCACGGCCACCACCATCGTTTCCTCGAGCAGCCCACGGTCATCGAGATCCTCAATCAGCGCGGAGAGCCCCGCGTCAAGCATCGGACCTGACTGCTTCTTCATGCGGTCGGAAAGGCCAACGTGGTGATCCCACGAGTGATTGTCGCTGTTGGCCACCTTGGGCCAAATCACCTCCACCACACGGGTGCCCGCTTCAACAAGGCGGCGAGCCAGCAGGC
>JBMTLP010000124.1:0-8083 GCA_049433245.1 Pirellulales bacterium | reverse complement strand
CCCGCCATCCGCCTCCGCAGCAGTTGCGGAAACTGGAAATCTGCTTTGCCCGCCCGACTGCGGAAACCTCCACCGAAAGCGAGCCTGGCGTACTGCACGAACTCGTGGTCGCCACGTGGCCGCCGCGTGACGCCAAAGGCACCGGTAACCTCGACCGTTGGCTGGACGAACACGATTCCCCTCCGCCAAACCAGCGTGGCATAAGGTAGAGTGAAGTCGGTGTCGGCGGGGTCAACCTGCCGGGTTCAAGCGCATGTGAGGCGAGCAACGCGAGAGTGGCGGAACTGGCAGACGCGCTGGATTTAGGTTCCAGTGCCGCAAGGCGTGCGGGTTCGACTCCCGCCTCTCGCACTTACCTCAATGGATTGCCGTTCGGCGAGACGCTCTGCTGGGCGGTCGCTGGCACGACTCGACGGGACGAGAGAGTCGGTGCGGCCACAAGCGGCCGGCTCGCTGTCGATGGAGCAAGTTGCCGTGGCCGCCATGCATCCGGTTGCACGGCTTGAGCCTGGCGTTCCGCCGCCGAAACCTGCTCAGCCTTGCGACGGGCAAACTCTTGGTTTGCAGCCGCGAGCCGGCGGCGAAGGTTGCCGCTTTGCGTTGCGCTTGTGCGGCCGAACTCATCAAACAGGTTGTCGATCGACTCCTTGGGCTTTCCCTCCTTGTTCGGCTGCTCAGCCGCGTCGGGAGATTCGGCGGGCGGAGCGGTTTCCGTCGCAGGCACGCGAGGCTCTGGATCGAACAGCGAGGGCTTCGATGGCGCGGGTTCGGGTGAAACTGCGTCAGGCTCCGGTTCGGCTGCGGGGAAGGTGCCCTCGTCGGTCGGGGCCGGGGGCGGCGACTGCGGGGCGGGTTCCACGGGCTCAAAGCCGAAGTTGTCCGAACCAAATCCCGCATCGTCATCGTCTGGCATCAGGCTGCTAGGCAACAGTGCTTCCTCGTCGACCGCGGGAATCGCGGAGGCCGGAGGCGACACCGGCGTCATCTCCTGAAGGCTCGCCTGCTGCACGCCCTGATCACCAGGCCAGGCTCGCCACTGCGTTGCGTAGAAGCCAAAGCGTCCGGGGCGAACCACGCACGTACCCTGGCACTGTCCTCCGGGGCCGCATCCGCCCTGCGGGCAGACACGCTTGCTGTGGTGCAACATCGCACCTGCCTGCACCACCTGCGGGTCCCGGTGAACGTTGCCTGGTGTCGAAGCGGCTGTCGCGGATGTTTCGGCATAGGCGGTGCGCACGTTGGACGAACGCGGGGAGGCCGCGGGCCGGGCACCGGTCTGCGCGGTGGCCGTCTCTGCGGAGATGCCCACAAAGGCCACCGCAGACAGACACACACCGAGGGAAACGGCGGTTTTGTGCAGGTGAGCGAGGCGAGCGTGGCGTTTCATAGGTTGGTTTCCAACGTGAGCCTGGGTCGGCCAGCGGACGTGATGCCGCGAAGGCGATGAGGCCGGCCAGAACCTTTCGGGCCTACCTCGGGAGAAGTATCGGCACAACCGGCACAATCGCTTCAATCGTTATGGTCGAGAGTCCCCGTTCGTTCCCACAGTCCGCTTTTTTGCGGCATACTGTAGGTCTGCCAGGCAGGCCAGGCCTGGCGTTCCGTAGGTCCCTCACGGTGCAATCGCATGCGGCAGATCAACGTCCGGTTCGTGGTGATTTTGGCGATCCTCCTCGTGTTGGGGGGGGGTGGGATTTTTGCTTTGAATCGCTGGCAAGTTTCCCGCAACGCAGGCTCCCTGCTCACTCGGGCTGAAGCAGCGATCGCCGCCGGCGACAAGAACGAGGCGGGGCAGCTGCTCTCCCGCTACGTCGGCATGCGGCCGAATGATGCCAAGGCCTACAGCATGTTTGCCGAACTCCTGCTGGAAGCCGCCGAGGCACCCGGGGCGGGCAGATCTGAGTTTTCGCGAGCCTACTCGGCTCTCGAAACGGCTGTGCGGAACGACCCCGACAACGACTATCTCAGGCAACGGCTCGCACAGTTTCAGATTTTCATCGATCGCCCTGGGGATGCCCGCGAGCACCTGCTGGTGCTCCGGGATAAAGCAGCCACGAGAACCGCCGAGCCGCCGAGCGAGGGGGACGACAACAACCAAAAGCGTCTGCTGACCCCCGGTGAGATCGATGTGCTCCTGGCCCGAGCGCTGCTGGGAACCGGCCGATTCGACGAAGCGGCAGAAGTGCTCGCTCAACGGCTGGGCTACGACCGCTCGGCACGCGCCTTCCCCGTGCCGGCCGATGAGGCGACAGCAGGAGACACCGACGCCTACATCTTGCTCGCAGCGATTATGAACGACGAGCTCCGCGCCACCACCGAGGCCGAGGCCGTACTCGCTCGCCTCGTACAGGTGAATGCGACCGACCCTCGAGCGTGGCTGGCGATGCGTGGCTGGCACGCGCAGCGAGGCGACATGGAAGCCGCCGCGGCGGATGTGCGCAAAGCGATCGAAGTCGCCCCTGACGATCGCGAGGCTCTGCTTGCCGAGTTCGAACTCAAGCTCAACATGCAGCTGTTGGCCGACGCACAGAAAGCAGTTACGCGCGCGGCCGAGCTGTACCCCACGGAAGAACGCGTCGTACGGGCTGAGGCGATGCTCGCCCTCCGCCAAGGCGACCGCGAGTTGGCCGTCGATGTCTTGCGGAAAGGGCTGCAACGGATGCCGGGGCAGATTGCCCTGCTGCTGATGCTCGCCGACACGCAGCTGCAATTGGGAGATGTCCCAGAAACGGAGAAAACCGTTGAACTGCTGATCAACGTGGCCGGAGGCTCAAACCCCGCCGTCGCCCTGCTCCGCGCGCGCGTCGACATGGCCCTGCAGCGATGGCTTGAAGCGCAGCAGTTGCTGGAGGAGGTGCGACCACAGGCCAACCCCACCTCCGACACTGTGCGGCAGATCGACCTCTACCTCGGCCAGTGCTACGAGAAACTTGGCCAGTTTGACCGCCAGCTTGAAGCCAACCAACGCGTGCTCAGCGACGATCCCAACTCGGTTGCAGCTCGCATCGGCGCCGCATCGGCCCTCGCGGCAACAGGTCGTAAGGAGCAGGCACGCGGAGAGTACGAGGTGATCTTCAACGCCATGGCTCCCGAAGATGTCTCCGCTTTTGCGCAGCTTTGGAATCCGCTTCTCCAACTACGGATCGATCAGCAACTCGCTCGGCCTTCCGATGAGCGAGACTGGACTCAGGTTGATGCCTTGGTGGATCTCCTGGGCGCCTCACCGCGAATCAACGATGCCCAGATCGCGATCATTCGCGCGGATGTGCTCGTACGCAAACAGATGGTGACCGAGGCAATCTCGATACTCCGCGATGCGGTCGCGAAAGAACCAGCCAACCAATCCTTGCTGGGTGCGTTCATCACGCTGTCTCTAAGGTTTGAGGGGCGCGACGCCGCGCTGGCTATTCTTGACGCGGCCCCAGCAGAAGCCCGCAAGAGTTCGACCGTCATGATCCTGGAGGCCTCGGTGGCCGCTGGCGGCACAGCCGAACAGGCTAGCAGCGACCTCGCAGAACTCGAGCAGCGAGCCGCCGACCTGCCAACAGCAGAACGCACCGCCGTTGTGACAGCGATCGCCAACGCCTACGCCGCTATCAGCCAAAAGGATCAGGCCGTGAATGTGTATCGCAACGTCCTCGAGGCTGATCCGGACAACCTGGCCATCTGGGACTCGCTCTTTCGCTTGGCGGAGCAGAGCGCTGACATCGAAATCACACAGGAGGCAAGCCAGGCGATCGCGAGGCTCGCTGGCGAGGGCAGTGCCGAAGCCAAGGTTGCCCAAGCCGCCTCACTCATGCTGAGCACACGGCTCGCGGCCGGAGCGAGAGCCGAAGGTGGCGTCGAGGACGCCCTAGATGCGTCCGCGAAAGACGCCCTCCTGAAGATCCGGGCCTTGCTGATCGAGGCGGAGACCGAGCGGCAAAACTGGGCTGAGGTCCAACTCCGTTTTGCGGACGTTGCCCTCGCAGAGCGCGATCTCGACTCTGCGATCGATCGGCTGAAGCAAGCCGCTCGCATGGCCCCTGGCAACTCGCTCATCACCCGCCGGATGATTTCTCTGCTGCACATGGCCAATCGCATTTCGGAAGCCGAGCAAGCCGTGGCTCTGCTCCGCCCAGAAGACATGCAAGGTCTCGAACGCATCGCTTCCGACATTCAGGCGAGGAGCGGCAACTTTGACGCGGCGTTGGCGATCGCAGAACAGACCGTGGCCGACAACAGCGACAACCCAGAAGACTTGGCTTGGCTCGGCAAGTTGCTCAGCCAAGCGGGCAACACCGAGCGAGCGATCACCGTGTTCCGCCGGCTCGTCGAGTTAGCCCCAACTCAGTCAGACGCCTGGCTCTCGCTCCTCGCATTGTTGACAAACGATGGTCAAACGGATGCCGCCAAGGCCGCTCTCGAACAAGCCAAGGCCGCCCTCGACTCGCCGAGCCGCGAGATCGTCGCCGCGCAGGGTTCTGAGATGCTCGGCGACTACGACGCAGCTGAAGAGATCCTGAAACAGACCGCGTCGGATCCCGATGGCGATGCGATTCAAGCGGGCCAAGCACTCGCCTCCTTCCTTATTCGTCGCGGCCGACTCGATGATGCGGAGCAGCAACTGCAGACCCTTGTGGATGTATCCGTGCAGAAGACGCGCGATCGTCCAGTGAAGGCGTGGGCACGGCGAACACGCGCTGAGCTCCTGGCCGACCGGGGCACCTTCCAAGAAGTCCAGCAAGCGATCTCACTGATTGACGACAACGCGGTCGAAAGTAACGGACAACTGACGCCGGAAGACGTGGCTCTCCAGGTGCAACTCCTCGCAGCACGACTCGAACCAACCTGCTGGAGGCAGGCTCTGGAAAAGCTCGACTCCCTCCAAGACCTTGTGCCCCTCTCGATTCAGCAGCAGCTCCTTCAGGCGCAGCTACTTGAGAAACTTGGACGCTGGGACGAGGCCAGGAATGTCTACGTGTCGCTCCTCGGCACAACCAACCCACCACCGCTCGTGTATGCAGCACTCGTGGAAAAGCTGATCACACACAAGGAGCTCACCACAGCCGGAATGTGGTTGGATCGTCTGGAGAAGCAGGCTCCCGACGCTCCCATCACGCTCGCGTTGACCGCCAAGCTGGCGATCGCCGAGGACGACCGCGACACCGCTGTCGAGGCAGCCAAGGCGTTGATGCCGTCGGCAACGGTACCCGACGAAAGCCTTGCCGAACTGAGAAACATCGCGATGCTGATGGAAGACCTCGGCTTCCCGAAGGCGGCCGATCAGCTTTGGACAGACTATGCCGCCCGCAGTACGGATGGAGTGCTCGGACGCAGCGAGTTCTTGGGTCGACAGAAACAGCCGGCAGACGCCCTCGCCCTGCTCGACGCCGCGTGGGATCAACTGCCGCTCGAACGACTGCTCCAGTCGGCCATCAACATTGCTCGCAACGAGGGTCCGGCTCCTAGCCAAACGACGATCGACCTTCTCGAGGATTGGTTCTCCAAGGCACGTCGCATCGACCCGGGCTCCGTCACCATCGCGTTGCTGGAAGCGGAACTCCTCGCGATCGAGGGCCGTCCCGAAGATGTGGAAAAGATTTATCGCGACCTCCTCAAACGCGACGACCTCGACGTCACACAGCAGGCGATCGTCGCCAATAACCTCGCCTTTTATCTCGCCAAGCCGGAAACGGTGACTGAGGCGAGCAGCCTCATCGACACTGCGATTGAACAACTCGGGCCGCACCCGGATTTGCTCGATACGCGGGGAGTGGTTCGGCTGGTCAAGGGGGAGACAGACGAGTCGGTGCAGGATCTGCTGGAAGCAGTGCTCGCGCCGACGGCCGCGAAGTACCTCCACCTCGCACAGGCTCAACTTCTCGCCAACCAGGAGGCCGCAGCACGCCGCTCACTCGATCAGGCCAAAGAACTTGGCCTCGATCCTAACAGCCTGTCTCAGTCCGATCGACTCCGCTTGGTGGAGGTGGAAACAGCCTTATCCGCTGCGGCTGGGGCCTGAAAGGCCCCGAGCCCGTGGTTCCTCACAAACTGGCAGAGCCCTAACCCTGCAGCATCCGGGAGCGAGCAAGTGCGTCTTCGGCTTCCGGGATCATTCCCGCCCGCATGCAGGCCACAGACAACGCTGTAAAGCTAAACGGATCGTTCGGAGCGAGTTCGCAGACCCTGCGGGCATGCTTGACCGCCTCCGGGTGCCGGTCCAGCCGGGTGCACCAGGCCGACATCGCCGAGTAGGCCAGCGTGAAATCGGGGTGCGAGGCCACGAGCTCCTCCAGTAACGCAACGGCCTCCGCCATCTTCCCCTCCGCTTTCAGCTGCTCAGCTGCCGCGTACTGATCCTCCGGACTGGCTGCGTCTCTTCCCATTTTGACCATCCCTCCGAACCTCTCGTTGCCGGTGCCGTCGACGACACGCTCAGCACAATCCTAAAAACTGACATTGAATCGACAAGAAAAACAAGCCGATATTCCCGACTAGATTGTGTTTCGTTGATCCTTTGGCCCAATGCACCTGGAAGGCGGCCGTGCCGTGAGCATTCATCCAATGGCTTGCGTGGACTCCAAAGCCCACCTCGGAAATGGTGTGCGGGTGGAGGCATTCGCACGCATCGAAGGCGACGTCAGCCTTGGCGATGATTGTGTCGTGCGGACCGGAGCCGTGATCCGCGCTGGCGTTCGGGCTGGCTGCGATAACGAGTTCTGCGAGCATTCGGTGATTGGCGGTCCGCCCCAGCATGCGGCGAGGCCCACCGCCACTGGCTCGATCGAGATTGGCGACCACAACGTCTTCCGCGAAGGGGTCACGATCCACCTCGCGCTTAAGGCTGGGCATGCCACGCAGGTGGGCGATCACAACTACATCATGGCGGGCGGACACCTCGGCCATGACGTCGTCCTCGGTAACCACGTGATATTCGCGAACGGCTCCATGCTGGGAGGCCACGTTACCGTAGAAGACCGAGCCTTCATTTCCGGTGGTGTCGCCGTCCATCAGTTCTGCCGCGTCGGCAAACTGGCCATGGTTGGCGGGCACGCCCGAGTCGTCCAAGACATCCCGCCTTACATGATGGTGGATGGCATCAGTGGGTGCAGCGTCGGCCTCAACACTGTCGGACTCCGGCGGAGTGGCCATACCACGGCTGAAATGAATGAACTGAAGGCCGCTTACCGCATCATCTATCGGCACGGACTGCCGTGGCGGGAGGTCATCGCCACGCTGCGAGAAGAGTTTTCTGCTGGCCCGGCGGAGTCACTGGCCGACTTTCTCGCCAAGGGCACTCGCGGCTTCGCACAAGAGCGTCGCGGACCTCCAGCCCCGAGCACAATCAAACTCCGCGTTGCCGACGAAGACGAACCAGTGGTGCTGCGGGCCAAAGCTGGCTGAGCCGTTCGGCCCGTTCGTCGGCAGGTTAAAAGCGCTCCCGAGCGGCCGTCACTCAGGCGAATCGAGCCCGTGCTTTTGCAACTTTCGGCGGAGCACAGAGCGGTCAACGCCAAGCATCTTTGCGGCCAGGGAACGATTCTGCATCGTCGCCGCCAGCGTTCGCTCAAGGTGAAGTCGCTCAACGTCAGCCAACGTTGGCCAATCCCCACCGGGCCCAAGAGGAGGCAGCACACTCTCGCGGTCAAGCGAATAGGACTCCCCGGGTGCGGCAGCGGGCGCGGCACCAGTTCGAGCAACCGGCTCTGCGTCAACGCGTGGCCGCTGAGGAACACGGTACACGCCCGACAGCAGCGTAGGATTGACCACGCCACTCTGAGCTGCCAGTTCCAACTCAGACACATGCTCCTCAACCGAATCGGTCGAGCGACGCGAGAAATCGACTTCCCTGGCGACATCCCCTGACGTCGCCAGGGAAGCAAACGCGTCGGCTTCGATTTCATCGCCTGACGAGAACAGAACGGCACGCTCAAGAACGTTCTGCAGTTCTCGAACGTTACCCGGCCAGGAATACTGCTGCAGCAGGTCAATGGCACCATCCGAGAGTACGCATCCAGCCATACCGTGTTGGGTAGAGAGTTCGGCCAGGTATCGCCCCGCAATCAGCGGAATATCCTCGGGTCGATCCCTGAGGGGGATG
>JBMTLP010000123.1:0-8085 GCA_049433245.1 Pirellulales bacterium | reverse complement strand
CCTTCGAGCGAGCCGAGGCCATGGATGGCCGAGGCGAGCGTCCGTCGAGGCGGCTGGGGCTCTTCCCGAGCGACCTCACCGCACCGGCCAATCAACCCGCCGAGCGTCATCACCTGCAACCCTGATCGAAGCAGCACCTGCAAACTTCACCGGCAGCATCGCCACCACCAGCGGCTTCCCCAACTTGGGTGAGTAGCAACTGCTCGACACATTCCCGATCGTTTCCCCGTCGGCCGTGATCGCAGCCCCGACCAGCGGCACCTTCTCGCTGTGCACAGCAAACCCCATCAGCCGTCGATTGACGTGGCCGAGGGCATCGAGCCGGGCAACCGTTTCCTGACCGAGGTAGCAGCCTTTGGTGAATGAAATCGCCCGCGCATCCCGCCCAAGCTCCTGCGGCAGTGTTTTCGGAAGCAGATCACACTGCCGTGGCGTGCCCGCCTCGATGCGGGCCGCATTCCAAACGCTTGGGTCAGCAGCCGAGACGCCGCACGCAGTGAGCACCGCTTCCAACCGCGCCGCGTCTTCAGCGCGACCAACCAGGAGCCACGCGTCCGGCCCCGCCCAGTCGCAGCGGACGAGCCGGACAGAGATGGTTGCAGCGTCTCCATCCTCTGCACCACCGCCAGCCTCGGCTGCGGCCAAGAGCAGTTCGGCGTGATCAAAAGGCGTCGTGAGCTGCCGAGGTGATGGTGCGGCGGTGAGGGCAGCAAGCTGCGCCTCGATCGCGGCACCCAACACGATGCGCGTGCAACGATCCGCCGAGACATCTGCAATCTCAATCGGCTCGCGAATGTGATACCGCTCAAGGTGCTCGGCCAGCAGCGAGCCCACATCGCCATCAGCAACGATTTCCACCGCGGGCTCTTCCCCGGCGTCTGGTCCACACCGCAGCAAGCCGGCCATGCAGATCACCTGCCCACGGACGTCGGTGAAGAAGCCCTCCGTGCCAGCCCCATCGACAAGCCGCGACACCGCCGCGGTGTTGAAACTATCGACAAACCGCACCGCGTCGGCCCCCGAAATCCGCACCCACGAGATGGGGCCAGGGTCGCACCACACTGCTTGGCTCACACGCTGATCGTTCATCCGCACCGCACCGCTTTCGAGGGAAACGCTTGTCATTGATGGCGGAACCGCGCCGCCGCGACCCCGCGTGTGCAATCTAGCCTGCCCGCAAAAAACCGTTCCATTTGCCGGCGGCACATCGCCGACACGAGGGCCTCAAGCGCAGCGGCGGCGAGAAAAAAACATCCGCCGCGCGAACGCTTTCGCGAGCAGCCCCGTATTTCAAAAGTCGCTTGAACGACGGTTGGAACCGGAAACCCTCCAACAGCGTCAGATGCGACAAGGACCGATACAAATCGGCTCGACTGGTCGGACGTGCGGGCAAGGCAACGTTCGTTTCGGCGGGCCATGAATGGCGTTGACTTTCTTCATTTGCCCGCACGTTCCTTTGACGCACGGTGATCGCCGTGCGCACGGAGGTTGGAGACCATGGCCACGGTTCATTTCACGAATGGGTGCCGCAACCCGTTCGACGACGACTTCGATCCTCGCCTGCGAAATGTCGAACACGACGAATCAAACGAAGCGGCTGCCGACGATCGGCCGCGTGCCGGAGAGAAGCCTCGGCCTCGTCGTGAAACGAAGAATCTGCACCGCATCGCCGAGGTTCGCCGACAGCAGGGAGTGACACTCCGCAACGTGGCTCGCCGGCTGGGCATTGAACTGGCTGTGGTCCGCCGACAGGAGCAGGCGGACTGTGACGTGCGGGTGTCAGACCTCCTGCTCTGGCAACAGGTCCTCGAAGTTCCCGGCGCCGACTTGGTTGGGGACGGCGAGGGGCAACTCTCAGGGCCAGTCCTCGCGCGTTCGCGGATGGTCAAGCTGATGAAGACCGCCGCTGCGATTCGCGACCGCACCGGAGGAACCCCAGTCGGACGGCTCGTGCAGATGCTGGTGGATCAGATTTTGGAGATCATGCCCGAACTCAGCGATGTCACGCCCTGGCATACCGTTGGCCAGCGGCGAACACTCGACGACCTTGGCCGTGCTGCAAGCTGCCCGGTTTCCGAGGACTCTCTGCGAGGCTCCCTGCCGGGCTAGGTGCGTCGCACCACCGGCGGCGCTCGCCCTGCCGCTGAGCGCAAGCCCGCACACGTGGTCGTGGGGCCCTGCCTGTCGGGGGCGCGGGGCCCCTGACCACGGCCGCCGTAACCGACGGCTACCCAAGCTTGGCTTGTTCCCCCCTGCGACGGCGTTTACGATCGACTTTGTCGTTTGTGTCCCTACCCGTTTGCCTCTCGCGGAGCTTCTGCACGTGCTCTCTCTCGTCGGCGTTCTCGGTATCACGATCGTGCTCTTTCTGACTGTCGCCGTGACCGCCAAGGTGCTCTTCGACAGCTGAGCGTCAGGCAGGGCCGGCCGGTGATGCTCTGTCCGAGTGAGCCGGCCTAGCTGGCGAGCGAAGCCCGGAGGGCGGGAGTGAGCCAGGTCAGAGTGAGCGAGGCCACGACGGCCGAGCGAACGCACGGCGAAACGGACTGAGCATAGCCGGCCCCGCACCACAGGCCACGTGCAGCCCCTACCGCTCCGGCCGCTGAACCGCGCCCCGCGCAAGCGTCACGATCACGAAGAACAGCACACTCCCAAACAGCACCCAGGCCGCGATCGCCAGCGAAAAGTAGTCCCGCAGCCAGACCTTCAGTGGTGGCTCGAGGCTCTTGGGCACCTTTCGTTTCACCGGCCCCGTGCCCGTCGACTCTTCCTGCATCGCTTCCCGAAACTGAGTCCACTGCTGCTGAGCGGCGGCCGAACTTTGCCAGGTGAGCAGCCGCTCTCGCACGAGGGCGAGCCCGACGGGGGGCACCGCCACGACGGCCACCCAGACTGCCAAGATCGCCCAAACGCCCGACCTGATTGCACGCGGAAGGGCCGCCCCCGGGGGCGCGGCCGTGGCAGTTGACTGGCGTTCCGACCGGGATGGTTCCATACGGATTCCTCTGCTGAGCAGGTCCAACCCTGTTTTCTAGGCGTGCAGGCAGACTCCGTAGACCATCGCTGCAAAAACCGGCTCAAAACAGCCCATTTTCCGCGATTGCATCGCGGCCGCGAACGATCTTTCCCCATTTCGGCGGATTCGCTACCGTTCCGTTCATCTTCGCGCGGAAGAGTCGCCACTGCGAGCAGTTGGTGAAGCCCCAACCCCATGAGGACCGAACGGTGACAGCTCACAGCAGACTGTGGAATCCGTCCTCCGTAAACGCACATGTTTCCTGCGAGCAGCGTGTGGCAACGGATCGCTCAAGCCAGATGCGGCCAGAGATGGTGAACCGCGTGGCAGTGGCGGCGCTTGTGACCACGGCCGCGCTCGTATTTGGCCCCGCCTCATCCGCTTCGGCACAGAGTGGTTGGCTTCCCACGTCGTGGTTCTCCAGTGGCGAGATCGACCCAACGGCGATGTTTCCACTGGCGGAAAATGACGGCCCATGGCTCGTGCTCGCCTCGACCTTCCGCGGTGAGAGTGCGCGAGAGGATGCTCGGTCGCTCGTGCACGAACTTCGCGGCCGCTACAAGATGCAGGCCTACACGCTTGAGAAGTCTTTCGACTACACCGGCGAGCAGGCGGGCTTGGGCTTCAATCCAGACGGCACGCCCAAGCGGATGCGGTATGCGAATGCCGCCGAGGTGACGGAAGTCGCCGTGCTCGTGGGAGACTTCGCGTCCTACGACGACCCTCGTGGCCAGAAGATGCTCACGAAGATCAAGTCGCTACGTCCGGAAACGCTGACGAGCGGCAAGGCCACCAGCCGCTCCTTTTCTGACTTCCGCCGCATGATTGGCATGGAAGGCACTGCCGGGAAGGGGCCGATGCACATGGCCTTTGTGATCCCCAATCCGCTGCTGCCTGAGGAGTTCTTCTCGCGGCCGGAGGTCGATGACTTTGTGCTCGAGATGAACTCGGGCGTGGAGAACAGCCTGCTCGACTGCCAAGGCCGCTACAGCGTGCGGGTCGCGCTGTTCACGGGAGCGGGCACGTTTGATCAAAAGGCGATCGAGGCAGGTGACAACCTCGAACTTGAAAGCCGACTCGTCGAAGCTGCCGAAACTGCCCACCGACTAACCGATTCGTTGCGTCGCCGCGGCTTCGAAGCCTGGGAGTTCCATGATCGCGAGTCGAGCATGGTCTGCGTCGGCACCTTCCAGCAGCTCACGGTGCCAGGGCCAGACGGCAGGCAGGTGATCCATCCAGGCATCGCCAAGGTGGTGGAAAAGCTCGGTGCGGACCCCGAGAAACTCGCACAAGGGCAGATCATGCCTCGCTCGATCGATGGCGTGCTGCTCGAGATTCAGCCCAAGCCCGTTGATGTGCCGCGAATCCCGGCCAACCGCCGACGATGATGTCGTCAGCGACGTCGCTCGACCTCACTGCAGGGCTCGTGCTCGGTACCCGCAACGCGGGCAAGCTGAAGGAACTCGCGGCCCTGCTCGCGCCGCTGGGCATTCGGTGTCAGTCGCTCGAAGGCTTTCCTGCGGCTGTTGAGGTGGAGGAAAGCGGGACGACGTTCGCAGAGAACGCAGCCCTGAAGGCGACCGAGCAAGCCCTGGCCTTGGGGCTGCCAGTGCTCGCCGAAGACAGTGGCCTCGTGGTAGACGCTCTTGGCGGAAGGCCTGGTGTCTACTCAGCCCGGTTTGCTGGCCCGGCCGCTGACGACGAAGCCAACAACCGGCTCCTGCTTGAGGAACTCGCCGACGTACCGAGCCGCAAGCGGACCGCTCACTACGCCTGTCACATGGCCCTCGCCACACCCGATGGCACGGTGGTCGCCACAAGTTGCGGCGAGTGCCACGGCTGGATTGCCAAGCAGCCGAGTGGCGGAGGCGGTTTCGGCTACGACCCGCTGTTCATCGTGCCGGAATATCACCGCAGCTTTGGCGAGATCGCCGGCGAGGTGAAGGGCATGATCAGCCATCGAGGCCGAGCACTGCGGCAGATGGTGGCGTCACTCAGGCCGCGTCGCTGACCCGCCCCGCGAGGCGATGCTCGATCACCTCCACCACGCGGTCCGTGCCGTCGAGTTGCCCACGGACCTGATCGAGAGCCGACGCGTAGCGATCTAGCCGGGAGAGGAAACGCTGGATCACCTGCGGCTCCACCGCCTCCAGCAGAGAGAACGTGCCGCAGCCCATGCTGTCCAAGAAGTGACTGTTCATCAACTGCTCGGCATGGGCGCTTTCCGGCAGCACGAGCATCGGCTTGCCGAGTTGCAAGGCTTCTCCAATGAGTTGATTGCCAGCCGCAGAAATCACCGCATGGCAGTTGGCGAGGTCTTCGACGAACCGCGTCTCGTCGATCGCATGAAACGAGACGCCCCCCACATGCTCGCGTTGCCCTAGGCCGTAGACCTTGACGGGCATCCCACAGTCGGCGAGGGCAGCGATCGTCTCAAACGGCGTGTGCCGCCGCAGGTAGCTGACGATGAAGCCGGCATCGCGCGGCCGCTGCTCACAAATCTCGCGGCGAATGAGCGGCCCCACCTGCACCGCATGCTCCCAGCCCCGCCGCAGCGGCGGACGAAAAAAGGCGGAAATCCCCGGGTCGGTGGGCTCGGACACGTACATCCAGACCGCATTGCTCATGAACCACGCCTGCATCCGCAACGACCACGGCAGGCAGGAGAGGTCGTAGGCCAACAGGAAGTGCTGATGGTCCACGCTGATCAGTGGCACGCCCAATCGCTGGGCTGCCCTCGGCAGCGCCGGCTCGAAATCGGTGATTGCCAGATCGGCTGAAAACGCCTCGAGTTCGACCATCAACCGATCGACGAGCGGGCCCAGCGTGCGGGCTTGGTAATCGAGCCCCATGCGGATTGACCGCAGCACATCGAGCCGACCGCCGGTGTATTGAAAGACGATGCCGGGGATTTCTCGGATTCGCACACGGGCATTGTGGGCGAACCGTCGCTGCAGAAATGCCAACGCGTCATCGAACGTGAAAATCGTGATCTCGTGCCGGGCCACCAACCGCTCGACGAGCGTGCAGATCCTCGTCGCGTGCCCTCGGCCCTCACCACAGAGACTGATTGCGATTCGCGACATGGCGTCTGATCAGTTGTCTCGACGAAAGGAGCGTGGGGACGGAGGGTCGGAGTCTCCGCGGCAGGCCTGTTCGATTGTGCCATCGAGATCAGATGCAGACCAGTTGCGAATGTGCGGGGCGGCCCAGGGAAGGCCTCGGATGATTTTGTCTACCTCCCCATTTCGAGCGATGCGAAAAATGCCGCCGACCGCTAGGGTAATGGTTTCGGGTGTGTCGCGACTGCTTCATGGGGGAGGCGGATTGGCGATGGCATCTGCGGGTGCCCCAGGTCTGTGCGAGGTGTGGTGATGCCGAACGAGAACCGCGATCCATCGGCACGCGATCCTTGGCTTCCTGCGGCGATGCTGTTGGCAGCCGCGCTGCTCCTCCCTGGCTGGCCCGCCTGTCTTGGTGACGACGACACGGCAGCCACGCCGATTGTCGTCGCGCGCATCGACGACGAGCCGATCTACGGAGCGACTTACCTCGACGTGCTCCGCCGCGCAGGGCACGACGCCGCCGCCTCCCCCGAGGAGCGGCAGCAGATTGCCGCCCGTGTGGTGGAGGAACTGATCAACGAACAACTTGTCGGGCAGTTGCTGAAAGAGAACGGCGTGGCCACCCTGCCCTCAGAGGTGGATGGCATGATCGCCACGTTGCGGTCGCAGTTGGCCGGCCGGCAGCAGACGCTCGAATCGTTTCTCGCTGCTTCTGGTCGTGATGAGGCGATGCTGCGAAAACAGATGGCCACCGAACTTGGGCTCAACAAGCTGCTCGTGCCGCGACTCACCGAACAGCGGCTGACCACGTACTTTGAACAACATCGGCAGGAGTTTGACGGCTCACGCCTGCGAGTCAGCCACATCGTGCTGCGACCAAACTCGGCCGCGGGCATCGAAGCAAACGCCGCGATCTCCGAACAAGCGGCACAAATCCGCCGCGCCATCGTGGCAGGCGATCTCTCCTTCGCCGAGGCTGCCCGCCGGTACTCCGCAGGACAAAGTCGGCTCCGAGACGGCGACCTCGGTTTTATCCCTCGCCACGGCCTGCTGCATGAGGCCTTCACCACCGAGGCCTTCCGGCTTGCGGAAGGGGACGTCTCCGAGCCGATTGCCACACCGTTCGGGGTGCACCTCGTCACTGTGACTGCCATCGAACCTGGTCGCGGGAGTTTCGCCGCCAACCGCACCGAAGTGCAGAAGCAGCTCGCCTCGGAAGAGCTGCGGGAGATGCTCGCCGAGAAGCGGCAGGCCGTTGCGATCGTCTATACCCCAGGGATTCCACACTTCGCAGAACCGGTCGGCAGGTCCGCTGGCGGCCCCCGTGCGGTGGTGATCGAGCCTCCGGCCAACGGCAACGGGGGGAACTGAAGGGTTCTGGGAAAAGCTGGCAGCGACTCCCGCGGAGGACATTGCCCCGTGGCGACCAAGTCGATACCCTCCCCGCCCGATCTCTTCCCGCCCGAGGCCTTCTCCGCCATGAAAATCCGGACCTGCCTGCTGGCCGCTTTCGGCCTGGTGGTGCCGCTGATCGCGATGTTTTCCCACCTGATCCCATCTGGGTTCACGGACGTTGCATGGGCGTTCGCCTGGCAGCCCGCTGCGGCCCTGTTCTCTAACGAGAATGAGCCTGAGGCTGCCCGCACGCCGCCCACAGAGCCGCTTCCCCCCGAGACTGCCCACGCCGCATCGCCCTTGGCAGGTCCTGCGGCTGACACCCCAACTCAGGCGACACTCGTTGTGCCCACAGTGACCATCGGTAGCGAGGCAATCGCCGCGGCTGACAGTCCTGCTGCATCGTGGCCCACGGCGACGGTCAGACGGCCGCCAGGGGAAGTGGAATCGCCGCTGTGGTCGACCGCAGCTGATAGTGAACCTGCGTTCGCGAGCCCCGTCGGCTTGGCAACCAGCGGTGTGACCGGTTTCCCGAGCAACGGTGTAGCGGAATCGGCCCTCAGCGACGCCGGCGCCGGCCATCGGGCCCGAGAGGCCCCGCATGGCGGT
>JBMTLP010000122.1:0-8223 GCA_049433245.1 Pirellulales bacterium | reverse complement strand
CAGCGTGGTGGCGGTGATGGCGATCAAGCCGATTCGCGAGCGTCGCCAGGCTGAGAAGCTTGCCCGGCAGTGCCGCGACTTTCACCGCCAGCGCGAGCAGCTCGAGGCGAAGTTTATTCAGCGGGCTGCCGCCACGGGCAAGCCACGCGGCCTGCGATGGGTTGACGTGGATTTTGACGACGACGTGTTGTACGCCCGCGATCGCCGCTCAGGCAGGCTCAAGGCGCTCGTGGCCATTGAAGTCAGCTTTGAGGCAATCGAAGGGGGCGGCATGGAGGAGGTCGAAGCGGTCTCCAATATCCGGGCGGCCACCGCGGAGTTCCTCTTCGACGGCAACCACTGGGTGACCGAAGGGCGGGTGTATTTCAATCTGCTCCCCGACGCGACCGTGAAGTACCTCGCTGCCGACCTCGAGCTCGTGGCGGAAGACCACGCCTGAGCCGCTGTCGTGGCTTCGCCCCGTTTCCTGCGCCGCTCGATTGGCAGGGGCACCCCTCTCCGACCCACAGAGTTGCCGGAAGGCTCTCCTTTTCCCCCTGGCGGGATATGCCGGTTGGGAAAAGAGTTTGGGTTGTGCCGGACCTGCCGAGTTCGCCGTTCGTGAGATGCCGATACGAACGCAGGCAAGGGGGATTGCAGATGCAGGGGAGTGCGACGGCAGCGCGACGACGTGGCGGGCAGTGGGCGGCGACAGTCGCTCGGTTGCTCGCCGCGATGGTTCTTTGCATGGCCCACATCGCCTGCGGCCAAGACGCCGCTGCAGGTGGCGAGGCGGGCGACCCTCGCGTCAAGGCGGAAGCACACCTCGATCGGGCCGAGAAGTTCCGTCGTGATGCGGTCGATCTCTACCGCGACGAGAGCCCGCTCGCGATCGACGCGTTCTACCTCGCCTGCCGCGAGGCCTGGGACGCCATCTGGAGCTGCCCGGAGTCGGCCGACGTGCTGGCGGCAGCGGGCGAGGAGTATGCCCGGGGCCTCGAAGGGCTGCTCTCGGCGGCCAGGCGGCATGGCCGGCTCGACGGATGTCGTGGGCTCGTGGTGGGCTCGAAGTGGGATCCCGTCACGGTGCCCATCGTGATGCGAGGGTAAGCGATTCCCAGTGAGGCCGTGATCGACGTGGTCGCGAGTCCTCCGCCGGGAGACCGTCGCGTGTCGCACTGCTACCAGCGATGGGGGTTCGGGCTACCGGTGGTCGTCCGGACCGTCGATGAACCACCCCTCGACCCTGCAAGCGAGGGGCACGACGAGGCTGGGGAGAGCGACCCGTTGGGAACTCAGGCTCTCCTCGATCACGATTTTCTGCCACCACGTCAGTCGTTCTCAGCGACGGCGGTGCTGCGGTTTGCCATGCCCGGCGAGCCGGCGTTCCCAGAGAAACTCGTAGGCCCGGTTCACGGTTCCCCCCCGCCGGCGGTGCTCGATCTGGTGAACCCCGTGGAAGTGGCCCGGCTGAGGATCGGCCCGTGGCGACCTCCCTTGGCGGCCGATCTGACCTCCCCCTTGCTCGACATCTTGGAAGGCATGCCAAAACGGGCGAGCGTGGATGGGTTTCTGCAGCCGCTTGGTCGACACGACACGATGCCAAGGTTGGAAATGCTCGAGCCGTATGTGCCTGGCAAGATACCGGTGGTGTTCGTGCACGGCTTGGCGAGCGACGAAGGCACCTGGTTTGAGATGATCAACCATCTCCGGGCCTGGCCGCAGTTTCATCGGTGGTTCACTCCCTGGGTCTACCACTACCCGACAGGCGCGCCGTTCTTGCCGGCTTCTTCACAGCTGCGGCAGCAGCTCACGCGGCTCGTTCGTAAGTTGGATCCAACGGGTCAGGATCCTGCGCTGACCCAACTGGTGGTGGTTGGCCACAGCATGGGGGGGCTGCACGCCAAGATGATGGTGGTGCAATCCGGCAATCACTTCTGGAATGCGGTCAGCAACCGTCCCTACAGCCAGGTGCGGGTTCCGGAGCAGATCCGGGAGTCCTTTCATGACTCGTTCTTTTTTGAACCGTTGCCATTCGTCCGACGCGTGGTGTTCATCGCCACCCCGCACGGCGGCTCAGCCTGGGCGACTCGGGCGATTGGCCGGACGGCCTCAGCGGTGGTGCAGCAGCCGCGTCGGGTGACTGTGGTGCACGACGCGATCATCGGTGCCAACCCACCAGGCACGTTCAAAGAGTTCTTCGAGCAGAAACTGCCGACGACCATCGATACGCTCGAGCCCCAGTCACCGTTGCTCAACGCGCTCCATCCGCTGCCCATGGCAGCGTGCGTGACCGCGCACACGGTGGTTGGCACGGGATATCCAACCGACGGACTTGTCGACGGTGATGGGGTGGTGTCGGTGCCGAGCGCTCGGCTCAGCGGCGTGGTGAGCGAACTGTTCGTGCCGGCGAAACACACGCAGGTACACCATCAACCGCAGACCGTGGCTGAGGTGGTAGCGATTCTCACAGCGCATGCCGCGGATGCGGGCAAGCTCGCGGAGGTCTCCTCCCAGGATGCAGCTTCGCTGGCGGCGGAGGAGGTCGTCAGCCGACCGCGGGAGTTGGGGGATCTTGCCACCCGACCACAGCAGGGGGGCTGGCGAGCGAAACAGCCGCGTCTGACTCAGGTGCCCGCCCGGTAATCAGCACGAACCGAGGCGTGTGGCCACTTCCAGGAAACCGCCCCTGCGAAATCAACGCAGCCGCGATTCCGCCTGCCCCTCTGCGGGCAACACGGTGTCGGCAATCGCCTCGCTGCTAGGGGAACTGGCCGCATCGGCGGGAGCCGTGACCGAGAGGGGCGTCGTGACCCCGGCGCTCGCGTCTTCGGAAACGGGCTGGGACAGCATGAACGAATTCTTCGTGCATGATCGCAGCCCGCCCACAGCGGCTGCCTTGATCGTTCGTTCCAGCGAAGCTTACCCAGAGGGAGGGGTTTCTGCAAGCAAGATCATCGGCATCTGCTGCGAATGAATTGAAATGGCCCCGTGATTGGGGAAACCACGGGGCCAGAGCGGCTATTGAGGTGTGGGTCTTTGGGGGGGAACAGCCGCCGAAAAGAATCGGTTTGTTCGATGACGGAAGAATACACTCCGCGTTTGAAAAAGTCGAGCGACAACTCAGTCAGTTTTTTCCGTGGGACCATCGCGATACATTGCGATCCCACGGCGGTTTGTCATCCCACCCGATGAAGGCAGTGTTTTCATGTCCGTTTCTCGCTCCGCATCCGACCCGTTTGCCGCAAAAAACACGTTTGATACCGGCTCTGGCCAGGCGATCAACCACCGCCTGCGGGCCCTCGACGACGCAGGAGTGACGAACACGTCGCGGTTGCCCTACTGCCTCCGCACCATCCTGGAAGCCCTGCTGCGAACCTGCGACGGCTACGCCGTGACCGAGGCGGACATTCGCGCCCTTGCGACATGGAACGCCGCGGCGCCCGCTGCGGCAGAAATTCCCTTCAAGCCAGCCCGCGTCGTTTTGCAGGATTTCACCGGTGTGCCGTGTGTGGTCGACTTGGCGGCGATGCGGGCCGCGATGCGACGGCTCGGCGGGGATCCCAAGAAGATCAATCCGCTGGTGCCGGTCGATCTCGTGATCGATCATTCGGTGCAGGTCGACTTCTTCGGCACCGATCGGGCACTTGAACAGAACGTCGATCTCGAGTTTCAAAGAAACGCCGAACGCTATGCCTTCTTGCGTTGGGGGCAGCAGGCCTTCAACAACTTCCGCGTGGTGCCACCGGCTATTGGGATCGTGCACCAGGTCAACCTTGAGTTTTTGGCGGGCTGTGTGTTCCTGCGCGAGTCTGCCGATGGCGGGCTGCCTGTGGCGGTGCCCGACACCCTCGTCGGAACTGACAGCCACACCACGATGATCAACGGCCTGGGGGTGGTCGGCTGGGGCGTGGGGGGCATTGAGGCGGAAGCGGTGATGCTCGGCCAGCCGCTGTCACTGCTGATGCCGGAAGTGGTTGGTTTTGAGCTTACCGGCAAGCTCGCGGCGGGAGCGACCGCGACGGACCTCGTGTTGACCGTCACGGAGATGCTCCGCAAGGCGGGTGTTGTCGGCAAGTTCGTGGAGTTCTTCGGCGACGGGCTGGCCAGCATGACCCTTGCTGACCGCGCCACAATCGCCAACATGGCACCCGAGTATGGGGCCACGATGGGATTCTTCCCGATCGATGCCGAAACGCTCCGCTACCTCGCCCTCACCGGTCGTCCTGCCTCGCAGATCGAACTCGTGGAGAGGTACACAAAGGAGCAAGGGCTGTTCCACACAGCCGGCGCACCACGCCCCGAGTTCACCAGTTGCCTGTCGCTTGATCTCGGCAGTGTGGTGCCGAGTTTGGCTGGCCCGAAACGCCCGCAGGATCGGGTTCGGCTTGGCGATGTGAAGCAGTCGTTCGCGACCGCGTTGACTGCGCCCACCAGTGCTCGCGGCTTCGCTCTGGATTCGCAGGCTCTGGCCAACACGGGTACCGTGCAAAGCGAGGGGCAGGCTTCAGAGATCCACCATGGTGCGGTGGTAATTGCCGCGATCACCAGCTGCACCAACACCAGCAACCCTGGTGTCATGGTGGCGGCTGGCCTCGTGGCGAGGAAGGCGAGAGCCAAGGGGCTGAGCACCAAGCCCTGGGTGAAGACGAGCCTTGCTCCCGGCAGCCGCGTGGTGACCGACTACCTAGAAGCCGCTGGGCTGAATGTCGATCTCGACGAGCTCGGTTTTGAGACGGTGGGCTATGGCTGTACCACCTGCATCGGCAACTCAGGTCCACTGCCCGAGGCGGTCGCGAAAGCGGTCACGGAGGGGGATCTCGTGGCGGCAGCCGTGCTCTCCGGCAATCGGAACTTCGAAGGACGCGTCAATCCACTGGTGAAGGCAAACTGGCTGGCCAGCCCGCCGCTGGTGGTGGCGTATGCGATCGCCGGTACCACCGACATCAACCTGGAGCAGGATCCGATTGGGCAGGCGTCGTACGGGAGTGACGTGTACCTCCGTGACAGTTGGCCGACGGCCGACGAGGTTCGCGCGACGGTGGCTGCTGCTGTGAAGCCGGAGCAGTTTGAAGCCCGGTATGCCAACGTGTGGCAGTCGAATACTCGGTGGAACGAGGTGCCGACGTCGTCAGGCGAACTCTACGACTGGGACGCCGCGAGCACCTACATCCAAGAACCACCATTCCTCTCGGAAATCACTGCAGCCCCATCGCCGCTGAAGGCCGTGAAGGGGGCGAAGGTGCTCTTGGCTCTGGGCGACAGTGTGACCACCGATCACATCTCGCCTGCGGGGAGCATCGCCAAGAAGAGCCCTGCCGGCAGCTACCTTGTCGATCACGGTGTGGACCCGGTCGACTTCAACAGCTACGGGGCTCGCCGTGGCAACGACCGCGTGATGACCCGCGGCACTTTTGCCAACATCCGCATCCGCAACCTGCTCGCTCCAGGCACCGAAGGGGGTGTGACCCGCAAACTGCCATCGGGTGAGGTGATGCCGGTGTACGACGCAGCGATGCAATACAAGACCGAAGGCACGCCCCTGGTGGTCTTGGCCGGAGCCGAGTACGGCACCGGCAGTTCTCGCGACTGGGCCGCGAAAGGCACGATGATGCTTGGGGTTAAGGCCGTGCTGGCCGCGAGTTTCGAGCGGATTCATCGCTCGAATTTGGTGGGCATGGGGGTGCTGCCGCTTGTACTTCCGCAGTCATGGCAGGACTTGGGGCTCACCGGTGAAGAGTCATTTGATATTCCGATCGACAGCAGTTTGGCCCCAAGGTCAACCATCACCGTGACCGCCACTTCGCCGGATGGCACGCAGCGTCAGATTCCTTGTCTGGTGCGAATCGATACCCCGGTGGAGCTTGATCAGTTTCAAGCTGGGGGGATTCTGCCGTTCGTGCTGCGTCGGCTCCTGCAAGAGAGTTAAAAAGGCGTCGGATTCAGCAAGCTAGGGCTTGGGAGGGACGTGCGGCTTTCCTATATTCGGGATCGCTTCGTGACGTTGAGAGGCGGTCGATCTCTGTGGGTTCCGGTTGGGGTGACCGGTTCCGAGACCGGCATGCCCGCAACGCGAGAAGGTTTCAAGGAGGAGCCGACTCATGCCCACCACCGCCTCACGTGCCGCCGAACCGTCGTTTGGGTTTGCCCCTGCTGCTGGCTTCTGTCAGCCGGGTGCGGCTGTCAATGACCCAGCCAAGCGTGAACTGCCTGCCATCACGTTCGACACAATCGTCGAACTGCTCCAAGCGGAGGTTGATCGGCTCCCGGCGCCAGTCCGGCTGTCGTGGGACGATTCGTTCTCGGAGTGCGGGATCGATAGCGTGGCGTTCCACGACGTTGTGCATCGAATTGAGAGCCGCTACCAGATGCGTTTTCGCACGGAGTGGCTTGAAGGCGTCGACTGCTGGAAGGACCTGGCCAGCCGGATCGAAACGCATCTCGTGGACCGGCGAGACGCCGAAGAGCGGAGTCGCCGTCGTCACCTGAAGACGCAGCCGGTTGCCGAGCACACGATCAACCTCACGAGCACCGACTATCTCGGGCTGTCTGGTCATCCCGATGTGGTGACGGCAGCCAAAGAGGCGATCGACTGCTTTGGCTGCAGCATGCCCTCAGGTGAGTTGGCCGAACCGTATGCGGCGGTGGTGGCCGATTTTGAGCATGAACTTGCGAGTTTCTTGGGCGTGGAGCGGGCGGCCGCCGTGCCTGCTGAGCACGGCGCCATGACGGCAGTCTTTGAACGGCTCGTGGGTGAAGGTGATCTGGTGCTCATCGATCGGGATGCTCGGCCAGGGCTTGCTCGTGCTGCCGAGGCGTCGCGTGCTGCGTGCCGTCAGGTGAGCCTGAGCGATGAACGTCAACTGATCCGGCTTCTGGGCGACACGCAAGGCAGGAGCCGGCGGCGCGTGGTGGTGGTGGAAGCGATCAGCAGTGTGACGGGGGTGATGATCGACCTGCCCCGTCTGCTGCGATTGAAAGCCGCTCACGATTTCGTGCTCGTGATCGATGAGTCTGACTCGTTTGGCACCGTCGGCGGTGGCCGCGGTATCGCAGCTCACTTTCGCGTTGATCCCCAGCGAGTTGATCTGTGGATCACCTCGCAGTGGCGGTGCTTCGGTGGTGGCGGGGGATACGTCGCAGGACGAGACCCACTCGTGCGATACCTGGAAACGGCCGGCCACGATGCGTTCAGTCGCCGGTGCTTGCCTTCGACCGTTGCCGCGGCACGGAGAGGGCTGGCCTTGATCGCCGACGATGATCGACGAGTGGAAGCGCTTGCTGAGCGATGCGAACTGTTCCGCAAGCTTGCCGCAGACTGCGATCTCGATCTTGGTGAGTCGCTCGATGCGGATGGGCCTGTGATTACGGTTCGTGTGGGAGGGCCGTATCGCGGGATGGAGATCGCCCGGGCGCTCCTCGATCAAGGCCTGCATGCGGATGTGGTGTCGGTGGCTTCGGCTGCAGGTCCTGAGAGCCGGTTGCGGGTGCGGATCACCCTGGCGATTCACGATGAGGGAATTGCAACGGCCGTTCGGCTGATTGTCGACACGCTGGGAGAGTTCTAAAGCGAGCAACCACCGCCTCTGCGGTGAGGAGCGTGGCGGGCAAGAGAAGAAGCTCGGAAACTGTGGCGGCCACCGCGGCTGACGAAGCGAGGAGTCCGAAGCGCGACAGGGACGGCACGCTGCTGGCGATCACGCCCGCAAACCCGACTGCGAGAACCGTGCCTCCGAGCACGATGGGGGAGCCAGCCTCGACCATGCCTCGCCTGATCGCGTCGGCAAGGGTCACGCCATCGCGGCGCTGCCGCTTGATGGCGGAGAAGACATGCACCGTGTCGTCGACCGAGAGGCCAAGGCAGACGTTAAACACGATCACGCTGGCCGGATCGAGCGAGCCGCCAGAAAGGGTCAGCACGGCAGACACCGCCGCCAGAGGGAACAGGTTGGGCAGCAAGCTCACCAGCCCTGCCAACCATGATCGAAACGCGACAGCGATGATCGACCCGATGACCACGACTTCCAGCAGAAGGCTCGAGGCGAGGTCGTTGATGAGCTGCCGAATGTTGCGGGCCGACACCACCGGAATGCCAACGAGATTCATGGTCCAGCCAGGAAACTGATCCCGCAGGTCGTCGAGGCTCAGCTCGATGCGATCGAAGACCGCCGCCAACTGTCGTGATCCGTCGTCGCGAACCCGCGTGCGGATCACCGCCGATCGGCTGGGTAGGTCGACAAATTC
>JBMTLP010000121.1:0-8292 GCA_049433245.1 Pirellulales bacterium | reverse complement strand
GGCCTGGGCTCACCCCTCGCTGGGCGTTTGGGGGCGTCCGACGTTGATGGCGCGGGGCCGAGTCAGCTGCCGAAAAGGGAGAGCTGGTTGTTGTCGTCGGGGGAGGATTTGCCGCGCCGCGCGTTTGGGCGAGGAGGTGGCGGATCGGCTTCGAATCCGGCGAGGAGGGTGGTTGCCCGGGCGATCACGTCGTCGGGGACACCGGCGAGTTTGGCCACATGGATGCCCCAACTGCGGTCCGCGGCACCGAGCGCCACTTTGTGCAGGAAGGCGAGATGGTCGCCGTGCTGTTGCACGAGAACTTGGACGTTCGTCACCCCCGGCAGTCGCTCCAGCGTGGCGAGTTGGAGGTAGTGGGTGGCAAACAGAGTGCGACACCCAATCTCATCGTGGAGATGCTCAACCACGGACTGGGCCAAGGCCATGCCGTCGAAGGTGCTCGTGCCGCGTCCTACTTCGTCGAGGATCACCAAGCTCTGTGGTGTGGCCCGGTTGAGGATTCTCGCTGTCTGGGCCATCTCGACGAGAAAGGTGCTTGCGCCGCGGGCGAGGTCGTCGCCGGCTCCTATCCGCGCAAAGAGTCGATCCACGATGCCGACCCGAGCACGCGCAGCGGGCACCCATGAACCCGCCTGGGCGAGGACGACGGCAAGCGCAGCCTGACGGATGTAGGTGCTCTTGCCACCCATGTTGGGTCCCGTCACCAACAGCAGCTGTGGCCCATCGGCGGTGTCGGCAGCAAGGTGCAAATCGTTGGCCACCAGTGTGCCCACCGGCAGGAGCTCTTCCAGGACCGGATGGCGGCCGTCGAGCAGCTGCAGTTCCCGCCTTTCGGTGATCTCAGGGCGGCACCAGCCCCGCTGACGCGCGACCGTGGCCATCGACACGAGCACATCGAGCATGGCCAACTGGTCGGCGATCCTGTCGAGGCGGCGATGCTCGCCTGCCACAAACTGGCGGAGGGCTTCAAACAGCTCCCCCTCGCGTCGCACCGCTGCATCTTCAGCGCCGAGCACCTGACGCTGTCGCTCGTCGAGTTCTGGTGTGGTGTATCGTTCGGCGTTCTTGACGGTCTGCTTACGGAGGAAATCGGGGGGCACCCGGTCGCTGTGCGCCTTGCTCACCTCAAGATAGAACCCAAAGACACGGTTGAAGCCTACTTTGAGCGAGCTGATCCCGGTCCTCTCCACCTGTTCGGCCTGGTAGCGGGTGATCCACTCTTTGCCGCCCGAGGCGAGTTCGACGAGTTCGTCGAGGGCCGGATCGAAGCCAGGCCGAATGAAACCGCCGTCGCGGGCGTAGGCTGGGCAGCCATCCCGCAGCATCGCGCTGATCCTTTCGGCGATGTCTTCGCAGGGATCAATCGCATCGCAGCAGTCTGCCAGCAGCCCCGGGCCGACATGCTCAAGCAGCGACCGCAGGCGGGGCAACACCCGCGTGACCTGGCCGACGCGTTCGAGGTCGCGCGGCCCAGCCCTCCCCGAGACGACGCGGCTCGTGATGCGTTCCAGGTCGCCAATGCCGGAGAGGCTGTCGGCGATCTCACCGCCAAGCGTGGCGTTGCCCACCAGCAGCCCAACAGCGTCGAGTCGCCGCTCGATCGCATGGTGATCGATCAACGGGGCGACCAGCCACCGCGAGAGCATCCTTGCTCCCATCGGCGTCTTGGTGCGATCGAGCACACCGGCCAGGGAACCGGCACGGCGGCCTTCGCTCACGGTACGGACGAGTTCCAGCGTTCGTCGCGTGGCCTCGTCGATCTCCATCGCGTGGCCGCTGCGCCAAGGCTTGAGTTGGCCGATCCGCTCCACGGCAGCCGGCTCGGTCTCTTCCAGGTAACAGACGACTGCATGGGCGGCAGCGAGACCAGCTGCATCCGAAGTCCGTTCAAAGCCCAGCCCCTCGAGTGAGATGCCACCGAGTTTGCGGGAGAGTTCCTCGGGCCCGCGATCACTCGCGAACCACCACGAGGGCCGAGCCGTCACGGCGGCGTGGAGGCCCGCATCACGGAGCAGCTGCGTGACGAGCGTCGCCTGCTGTTCGTCGCAGAGACACTCGGCAGGGTCGAGTCGTTGCAGATGTTCGATCAGATCAGCGGGGGGCAGCACCGCAGCCTGAAAGCGTCCGCCGGCAACATCGATCCAGGCGATACCTGCCGGCCCAGCGTCGCTGAGCGGGGACGTCGGGTCCGGGCTTCCCGGAGGAGTGAGCGAAGGGCGTGTCGCCGGGGGCAACACGGCCACGAGGAAGTTGCTGCGGTTGGGATCGAGGAGTGATTCGTCGGCGGCGATGCCAGGGGTCACGATCCGCGTGACCTCACGGCGAAGGAGGCCTTTGGTGGTTTTCGGATCGTCGATCTGTTCGCAGATGGCCACGCGTCGGCCAGCGGCGACAAGTTTCACCAGTTGCGGGTCGAGTTGGTGATGGGGGAAGCCCGCCATGGGCATGGCATCGGGGCCCTTCTCGCGGCTCGTGACGGTGAGGTCGAGAAGTTCCGCCGCCTCGCGGGCGTCTTCCCCAAACAACTCGTAGAAGTCACCCATGCGGAAGAGCACGAGCGCACCCGGGCAGCGAGCTTTTGCCGCCTCAAACTGTTGCATCATTGGTGTGGCCATAGACCGGCGAATGTAGCAAACACGTACCCCCTTTGACCGCGCGAAGGCTGCCGCGTACAAACAAGGGCGTCACGGCGTCCGATGAGAGGCCCCTGCGATGGGGATCTGTGAACCTGGTCAGGGCTTAACCGCAGCAGCCATAAGCAGTCGTCTCTTTGTGCGGTGGGCCTCTCATCGGGCGTCGTGAAGGTTTTCTTCCTCGCCGGGCTTCCGCTTCACGCAGCCCGGGTGTCTGAGCTTGCGCCATGGCCGACAGCAACGCCGCCTCGCCGACGACCAAGCCGACTGCCGAGGCGGCGGTAGCCTTAGCGCCCTCCGTTGGTTACCGGGTGGTAGCTCGCCGTTACCGGCCCCAGCGGTTTGCGGACCTGATCGGACAGCCTCACGTTGCCCGCGGGCTTTCGGGAGCGATCAGCTCAGACCGGGTTGGCCACGCCTACCTGTTCACCGGGGCACGCGGTGTTGGCAAAACGAGCGCGGCGCGGATTTTCGCCAAGGCGCTCGAGTGCACCTCCGCCGGGACGGCCGCGAGCGGTTCCTCGTCAGGCAGTTATGCGGCCGAGCCGTGCAACACCTGCGAGATGTGCCAGGCGATCTCCGCGGGTCAAGACGTCGATGTGGTGGAGATCGACGCCGCCAGCAACCGCGGCATCGATGAGATTCGGCAACTGCGGCAAAACGCAGCCGTGCGGCCTGCCCGCGGCCGGTACAAGATCTACATCATCGACGAAGTTCACATGCTGACTCGGGAGGCGTTCAACGCGCTGCTCAAGACGCTTGAGGAGCCCCCGCCGCACGTGAAGTTCGTGCTCTGCACCACCGAGCCTGAAAAACTGCCGATCACGATCCTCTCGCGTTGTCAGCGGTTTGATTTTCTCACCGTTGAAACCACAGCGATTGAGGCACGGCTGGCAGAGATCGCCGCCGCGGAAGGCCTGGCAATCGACGCCGCTGCAGTGCGGCTCGTCGCTCGCCGGGCCAATGGCAGCATGCGCGACAGTCAGTCGCTGCTGGAGCAACTCTTGGGCGCGGCTGCAGCCGCTGACGGCACGATCGGTGTCGACGCCGTGCATGCCTTGCTCGGCACCGGGCGGGAGGAAGGGCTGGCCCAGCTGATCGAGGCAATCGCTCATCAGCAACCGAAAGCGGCCGTTGAGGCGCTCGATGCGGCCGTGTCGGGAGGGGCCGACGCCAGTGGCGTGTTGGAGCAACTCTTAGCGGTGCTCCGCGATCTGCTGCTGGCGAGTGTGGCTGCAGAGAAGCGGTTGTGGACCGCCGACGGTGGCTGCGGTGTCGACGTGGCCTCGCTGGCGACGTCGCTGGGAACAGACACGGTCCTCGCGATGATGCAGGTGATTGACCATACCCTCGCTCGTATGCGGACCGCTGGCCATGCGGCCGTGCTCGCGGAAATGGCTGTGGTCCGGCTGGCAAGTATGGAGCGGATGGAGTCGCTGGCGTCGGCGATCGCACGCATCGCGAGTGGCCAGTCCGCTGCGCTGGCTGAGCCCCCTGCCTCCCGGCCGGCGGTCCGTGCTGAGCCAGCCACCTCTGCAAGTCAGCGCCCCTCGGCTACGGGAACGCGCGAAAAAAAAACGGCTGACCTGACGGAAGGTGCCCCTGCCGAGCTGGCGCCCACCGCGACGTCCGCGGCGATTGCCAGGGTGGCCCCATCGACCCCTCCGCTGGACGTGTGGAAGCAGGTGGGGGACATCGTGGGGGGAATGGCGGCGGGCTTCATCAGCGAGGCGACGGTCGCTGCCTGGCATGAGGAGGACGGTATCGAAGTCACCATGCCGGCCAACGGAGAGGCAGGCTGTTCCTTCCTCAAGCGTGCGGAGGTGGCAGCGAGCATCACTGCGGCTTTGCGGGATCTCTGCGGAAGGTCGCGGATTGTTTTCCGCTTCGCAGACCCGCTCCCCGTGGTTGCGAAACCCAAGCACTCGGCCCCGCGATCACAGGCGGCGCTCCTCAAGGCGGCTTCCGAGCACCCGCTCGTCAGCCATGCCCGCACCGTGTTTGATGCGGCGATTCGGCGTGTCGATCCCCCGGCGATGACTGCTGAGTCGCCATCCAACACGGCTGAGTAGCGATGTTCCCGCTGGAGAGTGGCTGAAACGATGGCTGAAAAACAGAGTGGCTCAGGCAGTGTGATTGGCACACTGATCGATCAGTTCGCAGCCTTGCCCGGGATCGGACGCAAGTCGGCTGAGCGGCTGGCCTATCACGTGATGAAATTACCCACCGACGAGGCGCTGGCGCTCGCCGACGCGGTGCGGGCCGTGACGGAGCGGCTGCATCCGTGTCGCGTCTGCTTTAATCTTTGCGAAGACGACACCTGTGACATCTGTCAGGATTCCCGCCGAGATGAAGGGCTGCTGCTCGTCGTCGAGCAGGTGCGGGATCTCCTCGCCCTCGAAGCCGCAGGCACATACCGCGGACGGTATCACGTGCTGCAGGGGCGGCTCTCGCCGCTTGAGGGGGTGAGTGCGGAGCAGCTCACGATCCGGCAACTCCTTGAGCGGATCCGAGCTGGTGCGTTTCGCGAAGTGATCATGGGCACGAGTCCAACCGTTGAAGGAGACGCCACAGCCGCCGAAATTGCTGGCCAACTGTCATCGCTTCCGGTCGACGTGACCCGGCTGGCCCGAGGGCTTGTTGTTGGTAGTCCGCTTGAGCAGGCCAATAAGGCGATGCTTGCCGACGCGCTTTCCGGCCGACAACGACTCTAGCGCTGTTTTGGCTTCCAAGGAACGCCCCTGCGTGTGGATCGGACGGTTCATCCGTTCCTCTGAACGAGAGGAAAAGCGCGGCCAAGTTTTTTCGGCCAGCAGACTCAAGACGCGGGCCTTGGGACGGGGTATTCTTAAGGGGGGTATGGAAGCCGCGGTCGACGGCAGTCACCCCCATGCCGAGGCGGGATTCGTCAGGAGCGACGAGCTGTGAAACTTTCGTTTGGACAGGAAATGCGGTTGGCGCAAAAGCAGATGCTTGCGCCGCGCATGATCCAGTCCATGGAGATTCTGCAGCTGCCCCAACAGGCCCTCGAAGAGCGGCTCGAGCACGAAATCCAAAACAACGAAACGCTTGAGTTGGAGGAGCCAGACCGCGGCCCTTCTGAGGCTGAGGTGGCTGCTGAAAACAGCGTCTCGACCGCCGAAGACCAGCCGCTGGTGGTCGACCAAGACCATGCGAACCAGGCCGACTTTGAGCGCTCGTACGACTGGTCGGCCGAGTATCCCGACACGGATGAGGATCGGCCGCGTTCGAGCGCGTCACGGCAGGAAGAGGCGTCGGACCGCTATCTCGATGTCATGGCCAACATGCAGGAGCGGCCTGAAACGCTCTGTGACCATCTCCACGAGCAACTCGCCCTCTACGATCTGACCCCCTCCCAGCGAGTGGCGGCCGATCGGGTGATCTACAACCTCGACGCCAACGGCTATCTCCAGATGCCGCTCGAGGACTTGGTCGAAGCCGACGGGCCCGTCGGGCAATTAGACGACCTGACGAAGGGGCTCGAGGTGGTTCAGGCGATGGATCCGCGGGGCGTCGGTGCGCGGAGCCTACGGGAATGCCTACTGCTGCAGATCGAGGGTGCTTCGCCGGAGGCGGTGCGGCTGCGGCGGATCGTGGAAGACCACCTGGAAGATCTGGCGGGAAACCGCCTGCCGCTGATCGAGAAGAAAACCGGCTATTCCATTGAGCAGATCGAGGAGGCTCGCGACGAACTCCATCGTCTGCAGCCCAAGCCTGGTGCCTTCTACGCCACCAGCATCGTGCCGACGGTGAGGCCCGATGTGTTTCTGGAGCAGGATGAAGCGGGGCAGTGGAAGGTGCGGCTCGACGAGGTCGACATGCCCAACATGCGGATCAGTCCCTACTACCGGCAGCTGCTCGTATCGCCGGCGACTGATCCGGCTACGCGTGACTACATCAAGCGGAAGATCAACTCGGCGCAGTGGCTGATCGAGGCGATTGAGCAACGTCGCAGCACGCTCTTGAAGACCGCCCAGGCGATTGTTGATCACCAGACCCGGTTTCTTACCGAAGGGCCTGAGGCGATTGAGCCGCTGAAGATGCAGCAGATCGCGGACCGCATCGGAATGCATGTGACCACGGTCAGCCGGGCCGTGGATGACAAATGGTTGCAGACACCTCGCGGGCTCCTCCCGCTCCGCGGGTTCTTCGTGGGGGGCACCGTGAGTGCCGATGGCGAAGAGGTGGCCTGGGACACGGTTCGGGTACGACTTCAAGAGATCATCGATGCTGAGCCGAAGGATCGCCCCTTCAGTGACGATGATCTCGTCGACCAACTCGGCCAACGGGGGATCACCCTCGCTCGGAGGACGGTCACGAAGTATCGCAAAGCGATGAAAATCCCGAGTTCTCGGCAGCGGCGCGATTGGAAACTGGCCAAAACAAGTCGCTCGCGGGCCGGTGTGCAGCGGTCGAAGGGAAGCGACGCGGAGGTCATCGCCCAGGAGGTCGATGTGGCCGACGTGGAACCTGGCGAGGCCGCTGCCGGCTGACTTGCATTGCTGGCTTGTCGTCTTGCCCGCTGCTGGCGTAGATTTCGGGGGCTCAGGTTTTGATGACGGGTGCACAGCCCGCACCCGCCTTCCGGAAACACCACGCTCCCATGCGATGCCCATTTTGCCGCGGCGATGACGATCGAGTGATCGACTCCCGTGCCGGAGACGACGGCACGTCCATCCGGCGTCGTCGAGAATGCCTCGGCTGCCGCCGTCGTTTCACCACCTACGAACGAGTGGAGCGGCAACTCCCCACGGTGATCAAGAAGGGGGGCGATCGCGAGCCATTTGACCGTGAAAAGTTCAAGCGAGGCTTGGCGAAGGCGTGCTGGAAGCGGCCTGTGGCGGAAAACGACATCGAGAGCATGGTCTGCGAACTCGAAACCGAACTGTTCGGGAGTTTCGAGAACGAAGTGCCCAGTGATCTGCTCGGCGAGCGGGCGATGAGTCTCCTCCGCACCTGCGATCAGGTGGCCTACGTGCGGTTTGCCAGCGTCTACCGCGAGTTCAAGGACGTTCGCGACTTCATGGAGGAGTTGGAGCCGATTCTCGAACAGGTCTCAAGCGTTCATGGGCCCAGTGTCGACGCAGACGATCTTGTCGCTGCTGACCTCCTAGCGAAGCAACCCCCGCGAAATGTGCCTCCCAAAGGCTAGGCTCCTGAGTTGTTAGGCATTCGGCCGCAGGTAGTCACCATGCACGCCGCCCTGCTTCTCCTCGAGTTGCACCGCCGTGAGCGACATGGATGGGTCGATCGACTTTGACATGTCGTAGAGGCACAGCCCTGCGGCCGTCACCGCCACCAAAGCCTCCATCTCCACGCCGGTGCGAGCGGTGGCTTGCACGCGTGCCTCAATCAGCACACTGCCCGGGGCCTCGAACCGAAACGTGACGTCGATCGCGTCGAGCGGAAGCGGATGGCAGAGGGGCACGATTTCGCTGGTGCGTTTCGCGGCCATGATGCCTGCCACCCGAGCAGTTGCCAGCGGATCCCCTTTGGCGAGGTCGCCTGCTTTGATCTTGGCGATCGTGTTGGCCTCAGCGATGAGACGGCCAGAAGCCCGCGCCGTGCGGACCGTGATCGGTTTGCTTCCCACGTTGATCATGCGAATCTCGGCACGCGGTTCGACGGAAGGCATGGT
>JBMTLP010000120.1:0-8296 GCA_049433245.1 Pirellulales bacterium | reverse complement strand
AGCCAGCTCCAGCCCGCGGGCTCACCAGGGGGTATTGAAAAGCAGCACGGGGTCGCCGTTTCAACTCGCGGTCACCAATGAACGAACGACCGCTCGTTCAAAGATCGTTTTGGTCGCCTCGACAGAGGAACTCCCGCGTGGTCGGGCCGTTCCTGAAGCGCCTGTCCCTCCAAGACGAGTTTCTCGCCCTTCTGATGAAGTTGAGGCTCGCAACTGGTCAGAGGTGCCTCCTTCGGATCGCGAGGCGGGCGCACGTCTTGGAATTCGACCTGAGGCGCCGGCGAAAGGAGCTTTGCGAGACTGGCTTCGCGATCGGCTGAGTCAGGCGAACGCCTCAAAAGAACGAGTTGTGACATCTATCGCTGCTGCTCCCTCTCCTTCTCCTGAGGTCGAACTCTCGTCCTCTCCGTGGATCGACCCGACGCACCTGCGAGAACAGCTCACGCTGCATGCGGAAGAAGGAAACGAGGAATGGGCGGCGGCCATGCTCACCGGACTCACGGCAGCGGCGTCCACGAGTGGCCCCGAGGATCCTGCAACGCACGCGGCGCTCGCAGCGCTCGAGGAACTCGCAGCCTTTGGGATGAGAGCCGCGGATGAAGACCATGACCTCGAGCGGGCTTCGCAAACCCGGAGAGCCGCGTTGGCGGTCAGTCGACGAGTGGCGCTCTGGCAGGCCGCCGGTGAGGTCTGCTGCCACGGTCAAGAGGAAGAGCCGCGCGACGAAGTGGATGGTCTTCAAGCGTCGCATGAAGTGCGAGCGCTCCTCGACTGCATTGAGCGCTTTGAGTCAGTGCCTTCGGTCGTTACGGCAGCAGAGGCACGACAACTGATGGATCGGGTTGCCGTTCGAAATGTGGCCGGGGTCGACAGCCTCACCAAGGCTTTTCAGGACCACTACCTCGCGCCTAATCTCCGCATCTCGGTTGCCAAAGGGTTTGCAGACAGGCTGATGCCCGCCCCCGGGGTGGAGAACGGCCGGGTGGTCGACACCATCTTGGGCCGCGACGTACGTGGAAACCGCACGGTGAAGCAGAGTTCTCGCGTGGTGTTTGTGCCCGATTCGCACGACGTAAGGCTCGACCTTGAGGTGCATGGCGACGTGTTCGCCCGCACGGTGACCGATGCGGGGCCCGTGCTCCTCAACAGCCAGTCCACGAGCACCTTCACGGTTCGCAAGCCGATCAAGCTCTGTGCGGAAGGGCTGCTGGTGGGAGATGCTCAGGCCATTGCCTCGAACCGTTCACGCGTGTCCGGCATGCAGACAAGTTTTGACGGGATTCCTTTGATGGGGTCGCTCGTCCGATCAATCGCGCGGAACCAGCAAGAAGCGGCCATGCCGGAAGCCAACCGAGAGGCCGCTCGCAAGGTGATCAACCAGGCTTGCCGAGACGTGGACGCCCTGTCGGAGCCCCAGTTGGCAGACCTTGAGCGTCGTGTGACCGAGAAGATCTGGAAGCCTCTCGTGTCGCTCGGCTTGGATCCGGTGGTGATGGCGATGGAGACTACGGAAGAGTTGGCGACTGTTCGCCTTCGTCTCGCCGGAGAAGGGCAGCTTTCGGGGAACACGCCGCGTCCACGGGTGCCAGCGGGTGCCGAGTTGAGTGTGCAGATCCACGACACGTGCCTCAACAACGCCTTCGATCGCCTCGATATCGCGGGGCGGAGGTTTCCTCTGGAAGATCTCTATGTGTATCTCGGGCAGAAGGTTGGTGTCGACGTTGAGGTGCCGGACGATCTTCCCGAAGGCGTGGTGATCGGCTTTGAAGAAGAGGAGCCGATCCGCGTGGAGTGCCATGAAGGGCTCGTTCACGTCACGCTGCGGATCGACTCAATCGAGAGCGGCCGGCGAGATTGGTACGACTTTGAGGCGGGTGTGACCTATCGGCTGGTGTCGCAGAACCCTCAGGTCGTACTCGAACGGGAAGGACCGATTCGCATCGGCGGCGAAGGGCACCGAGGTCGATTTGAACTGGCACTACGGACGGTGGTTGGCAAGATTTTTCCGAAGGAAAAATCGATTCCTGTCCTGCCACCGCAACTTGCCAGCGACCCACGCCTGGCCGACTTGGATGTGATCCAGGCGGTGGTTACCGATGGGTGGCTCGCGATTGCCTTGGCACCTCCAGCCGAAACATCTTCTGCCACGGTCCTTGCCCCAGGCGGCCAGGCGCTACGAAAGTAGCGTGGTTCATTCGGCCAACGGGTGCGTCATCTCAACCGGCACGACCCAGCGATCGTAGTCTTCGGAGGTCACCAGCCCGCTCGCCACGGCGGCTGCTTTGAGCGTGGTGCCTTCCACGTGGGCCTTCTTCGCGATCTTAGCGGCGTTTTCATACCCGATGTGGGTGTTGAGGGCGGTCACCAGCATCAACGAATCGTTCAGGTTGTGCTCGATCCGCTGCATGTTCGGCGCGATGCCCACGCCACAGTGCAGTCGGAAAGAATCGCAGGCGTCGGCCAGCAGTTCTGCACTCTCCAGCACGTTGTGCACCATCACTGGCTTGTACACGTTGAGCTGGAAGTTGCCCTGGCTCCCGGCAAATGCGACAGCAGCATCGTTTCCAAACACCTGGGCGCAGACCATCGTCATCGCCTCGCACTGTGTTGGATTCACCTTGCCGGGCATGATCGAACTGCCTGGCTCGTTCTCCGGGATCGTGATCTCTCCGATCCCGCAACGGGGGCCGCTGGCAAGCCAACGAACGTCGTTGGCAATCTTCAAGAGAGCTCCGGCGAGACTTCGCAGCGCTGCGCTTGCGTCGACCATCGCGTCGTGTGCTGAAAGTGCGGCGAACTTGTTGGCTGCGGACACAAACGGATGGCCAGTCTCCTTGGCAATCTCCTCCGCAGCGCGGTCGCCAAAGTCGGGGTGAGCGTTGAGACCGGTGCCCACGGCCGTGCCTCCAATCGCTAGCTCGTAGAGGCCGCCGAGCGACCGCTCCACCACTTCAATTCGCTCGTCGAGTTGGGCTCGCCAACCAGAAATCTCCTGGCCGAGCGTGATCGGTGTGGCGTCTTGAAGGTGCGTACGGCCGATCTTGACTACGTCGGCATAGGTTGTCTCAAGGTGCGAGAAGAGGTCTCGCAGTTCCCGCACCGCGGGCAGCAGTCGCCCATCGATTCGCTCGACGGCTGCGATGTGCATCGCCGTAGGGAAGGTGTCGTTGGACGACTGGCCACGGTTGACGTGATCGTTGGGGTGAACAGGCTTCTTGGAGCCCATCTCGCCGCCGGCGATTTCAATAGCTCGGTTGGAAATGACCTCGTTAGCATTCATGTTCGACTGCGTGCCGCTCCCTGTTTGAAACACCACGAGCGGAAAGTGGTCGTCGAGGGACCCTTGGATCACCTCGTCGGCCGCTTGGACAATCAGCTGCACGGTGTCGTCCGACAACTGCCCCAGCGAACCGTTGGCGATGGCTGCAGCCTTCTTCAAAATGCCCAGGCTGCGGATGACGGATCGGCCCCAGCGGTAGCGGTCCACGCCGATCTTAAAGTTGCCTCGCGACCGCTCCGTTTGGGCTCCCCAGTAGCGGTCGGCAGGAACGTCGATGGCGCCCATGCTGTCGGTTTCGGTGCGGAAGGCGGGGTTGCTCATGCGTGGCTCCTGGAGAGAGAGAACAGCGTTGATTCTCGATTGCCGAACGCAAGCGTCAACCGAGCGTTGGTGAGAAGGCTGCCGGAGGGCAAGAAACGCAGCGGCCAAGAAAAAACCCGGGGGACCTGGAGGCCCCCCGGGGTGCGTGCGTGCCGTTGTTGGTGAGCGATCAGATCGCGGCTGAGGCGGTTTCACCGGTGCGAATCCGCACCACTTCGGCAAGATTAGTCACGAAGATCTTGCCGTCGCCGACCTGGCCAGTCCGCGCCGTCGACATGATCTTGCTGATCACTGCCTGGGCTTCCTCGTCGCTGACAACGACCTCGATTTTTACTTTTGGCAGGAAGTCGACGGAGTATTCAGCCCCGCGGTAGGTCTCGGTGTGGCCCCGCTGACGGCCGAAACCGCGGACCTCGGTGACGGTCATGCCCTTGATGCCCTGAGCGTTGAGGGCGTCTTTCACTTCCTCAAGCTTGAAGTGACGGATGATGGCTTCGATCTTTTTCATGACAGGTGCTCCCTCTGGAGTAAGTTTGGTGACTCGTGCTGTTCCGCCTGTGGAAACAAACAGCATATGCCATGCCACAAAACGCCGGGACGGGCAAAAACGGCAGACGTAGCAAAAAACGTCGAGAATAAATGGTTTTTCGCGATCGACAGGGGGCTTGGCCGACCGGCTGCTTGCCCGCCGGTGTCACGCGTGTGAGGCGCCGCCGTGGTTGGTCTCGTCGTTTTCCTCGGCCATACGGTCCGTTTTCCGGAACTTGCCAAGTCTGTCGCGCCCGCGCGACACGGTCACAGGGGTGAGGCGCGCCGGCGACCCTTACCCATCGGGGCGAAACCGCGAAGCGTCGAGTTCGTGCCCTTTGAGCAGTCGATAGAGCGTGCCTCTGGGCAGTCGGGCCTCACGGGCAGCCGCCGACACGTCACCGAGATGTCGCCTGAGCAGGTCTGTCAGGTACTGCCGCTCGAAGCGGGCTGTCTGGGCAGCTCGCTCGGCAAAGAAACCGACAGCTTCGCCGTCTGTTGACGCCCCCCTGCCGGCGGCGGAGATCAGTTCGTCTGGGAGGTCGTCGAGCCCAAGGGTGGTGCCCTGGGTCATGGCGACGCCACGGCGGACCACGTTGTTGAGCTCACGCACGTTGCCTGGCCAGTCGTAGTTCTTGAGTACCTGGTAGGCGTCGGGTGAGATGCCGCCTACGCTGCGGCCCATCTCCTGGCTGGCCCGGTTGGTAAACGCCTCGGCGAGCAGGCCAAGATCGTCGCCTCGCATGCGTAGCGGCGGCAAGTCGATGCGAACCACGTTGATGCGGTAGAAGAGGTCACGGCGAAACTCTCCCCGCGCCACCATCTGGTCAACCGTGCGTGATGTGGCGGCGATCACGCGGACATCCACGGCATTCTCTTGGCGTGCACCCACGCGGCGGATGCGTCGCTCCTGCAGCACGCGGAGGAGTTTCGCTTGGAGGGGCAGGGGAAGCTCGCCCACCTCATCGAGGAAGAGCGTGCCACCGTCGGCAAGTTCCACCAGACCGATGCGGCGTGCATCCGCTCCCGTGAAGGCACCCCGTTCGTGGCCGAAGAACTCGCTCTCAAGCAGCGAGTCGGGGATCGCACCACAGTCGATAGGCACAAAGGGCCCGTTTGCGCGCCGGCTGCGACGATGGAGGGAACGGGCGACCAACTCCTTTCCCGTGCCGGTCTCACCGGTGATCAGGACATCGACGTTGCTGGAGGCCACGCGGTCGATCATGCCGTAGACGGCGTTCATCGCGGGGCTCTCGCCGAGGAAGTCGTCAAACGAATAGGGCCGCTCAACGACCCGCCGCAGGACCTCTTCAGCGGCCACTCGCCGAGAAATCTCTAGCAGCCGAACCAGCGAGTCTTCTAAGTCGTGTTCAACCCGATCAATGTCGAGGTAGTCGCCCGCGCCAGCTTGCAGGCAGGTGCGGGCCCGATCGACCGACGGTTGGGAGTCGATGACCACCATCGGCAGTTGGGGGTCTGCCTGTTGGAGCGTCTGGTAGAGCGTGTCGGCGGGGGGCGTGGCGCGGGCGGTGGCAATGCCGAGATCCCACGAGTCGCGGCGGAGCGTTTCCAGTGCGGCATCCACGGCCGTCTCCACGCGAACCTGCATCGGCTGCAAGCGTGCGAGGGAGCGATCGTAGGGAAGGCCGGTGCTCCCCGCGGAATCGACGACGAGAATACGGGGCTGCCGCATGAGACTGTTGGGAGACGCAGGAAAGAAAGAAGGGGCTCTGAAACGTGATGCGGGGCGTGGCCGCACCGAGTCAGCAACGCCGCGCTGGCCGCCTGTCCATGCGCACAGACCTGAGTATGCCGGAGCCTGTGGGCCGCCACAACCGAGCCGGCTTTCTGGGAGGGATGGCTCTGGTACATTCGAGCCCGAAGGAGACCCCCACGCTATGTCCATCGATCCCTACGCAGCCTGCCCTGGCGGCAAGGACAAGAAGATCAAGTTCTGTTGTTCCGATCTCGTTGGTGAGTTGGATCAACTCGACCGACTGATTGAGGGGGAGCAATATTCCGCCGCCCTCGAAAAGGCCAACCGGCTGGATGCAGCTCACCCAGGTCGGGCGTGCTTGCTGGCAGCGAAGACGAAGTTGCAACTCTCGTCGCGGAAGTTTGATGAGGCGGTGGCTACGAACCAGGCATTCTTGGCAGCGTTTCCAGACAATCCACTGGCCCTCGCTCAATCGGCGATCTGTGCGGCGCTGGCTGGCAACCTGCAGGAAGCCGCAGTCGCGTTTGACGCGGCTCGCGATGGGCTCACCGCTGACAGCGCTGCGAAGACAGAGGTCACTCGGATCGCGTTCACCCTGATGCAGGTCGCGGTTCAGGATGGCCAGGTGGGGCTGGCGCAGGGACTGCTCGAGTGGGCCGACGAGCAAGGGTTCGGCACCGAAGAAGAGCGACAGTCGCTTGCCAGCATGATCGGGAGTGCGGGAGTGCCGCCGGCGCTGCGTGCTCGCCCGGCGCTTGAGCCAACCGCCGCGGATTCTCCCTGGCGATTCGAGTTTCAAACGGCGCTTGCCCATGCGGAGCAGTGGCGGCTTGCCAAGGCTCTCAAGACTTTCCGGACGCTCAAGGGCGTTGCCGGTGAGTGCCGCGAACTGTTCACCAACATTGCTATCGTCTGCGAAAAGATGGGCCTCCCCTTTGAGGCTGCCGAGGCCTGGGTCAAAGTGGCCAGTCTGCCTGGGCTTGCTGAGGACGATGCGATCGAGGCCATGGGGCGGGCGATCACGTTGGAACAGGAAGCCAACCCAGACCGATCGCCAACCGTGCCCTTGTCGCAGGTGATGCTGGAACTTCCTGCGACTTCGGGAGATGGCACGCCGCTTGAACTCGACCTCATTGAAGATGGGCTGCGGCATGATGGACGCTTCGAGTCGGTGCCTTTTGACCGATCCAACTGGGTCAGTCGCAATGCGGTGCCCCCTCGATCGGTGTGGCGGGTTTACGATGTCGTGGTCACCGAAGAACGCCCCGCGCTCTTGCTGGCTTCGCTGCTGATCTTCGGCAAGCAGACGGACCGGCCCGCGCATGCGGTCTTGCAGGGTTTCGGTCCTGATTTGGCGACGGCTCGCGAGATTGTCGAGCCGTTGATGCACGGCAGTTTCGGCGAGGAGGCGACTTCGTCGGTCGTCACGCCGACGAACTGGCTCCTGTCAGCCCAATATCGGCCCTTCACGCCATCCTCGCTCGCTGCGGAGCCGGCTGCTGATGCCAACGCGTTCGACAAAGCCCTCCATCAGCAGCGATCGGCAGTGTGGACCCGATTTGCTTCGGTATGGCCGCAGACACCGCTGCCTGAACTGCTCGGGCGAACGCCCAGCGAGGCCGTGTCGGACACTGCCGGTCGTCGCCGAGTTGAGGCCATGATTCGCGAGGGCGAGGTCATGGCTTTCGATCAGGTCGCGAGCAAGGCTTGGGCTGAGGTGCGGTCTACGCTCGGCGTTGCTGCTGGGCCCGTTCTCGATTCGACGGAACCGGTAGAGGCGTTGCCCCCAATGCGTTGGCATCGCGTGAACCTCGCGGGACTGTCGCTCGATCAGTTACGGCTGCTGATGGAAATGTCGGTGGCGTCGGGTTTTGAACTCTCGGCCTTCCGTACGGCCCAGGAGATGCTCGCTCGAGCATCGAAGGAAGACGCAGGTGTGGAGCCGGCCGATGAGTGGCGGGCCCTGAGCTTCCTGGAAGAACGGGTGGAGACCACGACCGAGAAACTCAACATCCTTGGCCAGCTGCGAGCGATTGCCACCAAGGTGGGCGCCAGCCAGGCGATGCTCGATGTGGCAGAACTACGGCTTGCCCTGCAGCGTGGTGATCAAGTGGCGATGCAGCGCATGCTCGACCGTATTCGCCGCGGACCTCAGGATCAGCGAGTGCTCCAGGCGGTGGCCTCGGTGTTTGCGGAAGCGGGCATGGAGCACGCGCATCGCTACGGCACCACCTTCGAGCAATTCGCGAAGGTATCGGTAAAGAACCACCACCACAGCACCTTGAACCCCAAGGCGGCCTACCAAATGGAAACGCCTTTGGAAATGGTCATGAACGCCGAGATGATCAGCTACCCCAATACCAAGCTGATGTGCTCCGTCAATGTCGACGGCGCGGCCGCAGCGGTGCTGGCCAGCGGCAAAAAGGTGCGGGAGCTCGGGCTCGGGAAGC
>JBMTLP010000119.1:0-8302 GCA_049433245.1 Pirellulales bacterium | reverse complement strand
CATCCTGCAGGCCACCTAGCCGAATCAGTCAAAGACTCCTCTCAGCAACGTCGACACAAAGACTATACCCTACGCGGCATCACAAGAGAAGGGCTTGACCGTTTTCGCGGCCTGTTTGTCCCTCGCGATCCCACGCTCGACGCGACGCGCACGATTCCTCATGCCCTCACCCGATCCTTCGCTGCCGCCACAGATACCCGCGGAGCCCTCCACGGCGGTGGTCGGAGGATTGCCATGGGCAACCCCGCGGCTGGCCACGCGACCCACGGCCGCCTCGCCGCGCGTCACGCACACCACGGGCCGCGATCGCCTAGACAGATTGCTGGCACACGCGAAGGCGGCCAGCGCGAGCCTGATCGTGCACACACTGATCTTGGTGGCCTTCGCGGTCTTCGTGATCCGTGAAACCTCAGCGCCGCTGCCCCCCCTCGAACTTGCCTTTTCCACCCCCGGCGATGATCCGGGCGGCAGCCAGAGCGACGTGGTGATCGAAGACACCAACGACCCCGCGGAAGAGGCGAACGACACGCCTGATCCGATGGAAGCGGAGAGCGAGCCGACAGCGCCCAGCGAAACCGTAGCGGACGACACCGCCAGCGAGGCGCCGCCCAAGCCGATCGACACCGAGCCAGCGGACGTTCAGGTGGCTGCAGCCGACTCCCAAGACCTGCCACAAACGGGAGCCCCCGCCGTCGAGCAGTTACTCGCTGGCCGATCCCCAGCCAGACGTGCCGATCTTCTCGGTCGCCATGGCGGGAGTGCGGAGACCGAGTCGGCGGTCGAGCGAGCGCTTGAGTGGATCGTGCGGCAGCAGCGGCGCGACGGCTCATGGAGCCTCCGCGGCCCGTATCGCGATGGGGGACGCGTCGAAAATGAGTTGGCCGCCACTGCCATGGCGATGCTCGCCTTGCAGGGAGCCGGCAACACCACCGACGAGGGGCCATATCGCGAGGCCGTCGCCAAGGCCGCTCGGCGACTGATTGCGTCGCAGGACGAAGACGGACGGTTTGACTTCGGCCACATGCTCGAGCAGCAATCGATGTATGCCCAGGCCCAGGCCACGATCGCCGTCTGCGAACTCTTCGCGATGACCAAAGACGCCTCGCTGGAAGTGCCTGCTCGCCGCTCGCTGAGCTTTGCCCACCGGGCGCAGATGCCTGACGGCGGCTGGAGATATCGCCTGCCCACGGGCCATCCCGACGAAGTCGGTGACATGTCGGTCACCGGCTGGTTCATGATGGCGCTCAAGAGTGGGGAAATGGCCGGAATTGCGGCGGATCCCGCGGCGGTTCAGGGCGTGAGCGGTTTCCTCGACAAGGTCTTCGTGTCAAAGGATCAGGGCTTCGGTTACCAGATCAACGGGCACAACCGCGGGTTCAAGTTGCGCCCGGCACTGACGGCAGAGGGACTGCTCTGCCGTCAGTACCTCGGCACGCCTCGCGACGCGCCTGAACTGACCAGCGGCGTCGAACTCCTGCTGGCCAACGTCGACATCGACTTTGGCTCCAGCGAGTCGCCCGCCTGGGACAAAGACATCTACGCCTGGTACTACATCACCCAGGTCTGCCATCACCTTGGTGGCTCCGCCTGGCAGCGGTGGAACGCCAGCCTGCGAACGCGGGTGCCCTCAGGCCAGGTCTTGAGCGGCGCGGAGAAAGGAAGTTGGGACCCGGCTTACGACCAGTGGGGAGACGTTGGTGGCCGGCTCTATACCACGTGTCTGTGCACCTGCATGCTTGAGGTGTACTACCGACACCTCCCGCTCTATGGCGAGTTGCCACGCGAACCGGCTGCCCCCGTGACAGCCGCGGTGCCAGATGCCAATCCTCCCCACTGACGCACCGCCTCGTAGCACACGATCGCCGCTGCATTCGAAAGATTGAGACTCCTGACCTGCGGTCGCGACGGAATCGTCAGCAACTTTTCGGCATTCGCAGCCATCACCTCCTGAGGCAGCCCGCGTGTTTCGCTGCCGAACACGACCGCATCCCCGCGATGGAATGAAACGTCTGTGTAGCACCGCGTGGCCCGAGCCGAAAAAAGCCACATCCGCCGCTCGCCTAGCCGCTCAAGCAGACGCTGCCAGTTGGCTACCACCTCCCATTCGAGCTCAGGCCAGTAGTCGAGCCCAGCCCGCTTGAGCGAAGCGTCGTCCAGCCGAAAAGCCACCGGCTCAACCAGCCAGAGTTTCGCCCCGATCGCTACGCAGGTGCGAGCGATGTTGCCCGTGTTGGGCGGGATCTCCGGTTCGTTCAAAACCACATGGAGGAGGGGGTCGTAACGCATGCGTTTTCTGGTGTTTCCATCGTGAAAAACGACCGATGATCCAAGGGTCGCCTCCCCGCCTCGCCGGGGCGCTGGTATCGTTGCTGACGTAGAGAGCGTACCTCTTTGTCCCTCGCCGAAGGAGCCGGTTTTGGTCGAGATTCAGCGCAACCCCACTCGCAGCGTCCGTATCGGCTCGATCACCATCGGGAGCGGCCACCCCATCGCCGCGCAGAGCATGACGGCCACCCACACGTCAGACGTGGAGGCAACGCTCGCTCAGGTGCAGGCGTTGCACGCTGCAGGAGCGGGTGTGATTCGGATTGCTGTCGACAGCAAAAAGGATGCTGCCGCCCTCCTCGCCATCCGTGGCGGGACCGAAGCCAACCTCTCGATCGATCTCCAGGAGAACTATCGGCTCGCAGCCGACGTCGCTCCCCATGTCGACAAGATTCGCTACAACCCAGGCCACCTTTATCACCACGAGCGGGAAAAGCCGTGGCAGGAGAAGGTGAAGTACATCGCCGGGATCGCTGCCGACCACGACTGCGCGCTTCGCGTGGGGGTGAACTGCGGCAGCGTCGATCCCGAAAAGAAGGCGATGTTCTCCGAAGACGACTCAATCGGGCCCATGCTCGCCAGCGCCCACGAGCACTGCGAACTGCTCGACTCCATCGGTTTCACTCGCTACTGCGTGTCGCTGAAAGACTCCGATCCAGCCAAGGTGATCGAAGTCAACAAGCGATTTGCCGAACAGCGGCCTGATATCCCGCTGCATCTCGGTGTGACCGAAGCGGGCATGCCTCCAGACGGGATTATCAAAACGCGAATCGCGTTCGAACAGCTGATCAGCAGGGGGATTGGCGACACCGTGCGGGTGTCGCTGACCGTCCCCAACGCCCGCAAGGGGGAAGAAATCGCGGCAGCGCGACAGATCCTCGATGACATCGCTGCCGGCCGCGTGCGAAGCGTCGTCGACTTCGGCCTCGACAGTCTCAATATCATCAGCTGCCCGAGTTGCTCGCGCGTTGAGAACGAGGCCTTCATCGAACTCGCTGAAGAGGTCAAGAAAATGACCGCCTACGCGAAAGACCACGCGATCACCATCGCCGTGATGGGATGCCGTGTGAACGGGCCTGGTGAGACGGACGACGCGGACCTCGGCCTGTGGTGCGGCCCCACGCACGTGAACCTCAAGAAGCGGAGCGTCGAGCTCGGGGCGTTTCCCTACGACGAGATTCTCCCCAAGCTCCGGGCCGAACTCGACCAACTGATCGACGATCGGGCCACTTCCACTTCCCGCTGAGAACGACATGCAACTTCCCGTCATCGATCCATCGGCCCCAGCCTTCCCGCAGGCCTCGCCTCCGTCGTCAGCCGCGAAGCGTGGGACGTTTTCGGTGATCAGCCTCGGCTGCCCCAAGAACCTCGTCGATAGCGAGCGGATGCTCGGCCTGCTGCGTGAAGATGGCTGGGAACTCGTCAGCCGGCCGGAGGGCACCGACTTTGTGGTGGTCAACACCTGCGGGTTCCTCGAGTCGTCTCGAGCAGAGTCGTACGCCACCGTTCGCGAGATGATTGATCTCAAGGCTGCGGGGGGCACGCGCGGTGTCGTTGTCGCGGGCTGCCTTGCGGAACGGCAAAAAGATTCGCTCGCCGACGAACTTCCCGGCGTCGACGCGGTGATCGGCGTTTTCTCCCGCGACGAAGTGGCTCGCACCGCAGAGCGACTCGTGGGGGGGCTCGCCGAGCAACGCAGCATTTTTCGCCCCGCCCCCGCAACGGCCCTGAGCGACAGCGGACGGCTCCGGGTCACCCCCCGTCACCTGGCCTACCTCAAGGTCTCGGAGGGGTGCGACCGCACCTGCACCTTCTGCTCGATTCCCAAGATGCGTGGCAAGCACGCCACCAAGCCACTTGAAGAGGTTCTCCGGGAGGCGACGGAACTCGCGGAGGATGGGGTCAAAGAACTCGTGCTCGTGGCTCAAGACACCACCTACTACGGCATTGACCTTTACGGTGAGCCGCGGCTGGTGGAACTGCTGCAAGCCCTCGAGACGGTGCCGGGCATCGAATGGCTCCGCCTGATGTACCTCTACCCGATTCACTTCAGCGACCGCCTGATCGACACCATCGCTGGCAGTTCCAAAATCCTGCCCTACCTTGACATGCCGCTGCAGCATGCGAGCGACGCCGTGCTCAAGCGGATGCAGCGACGGGTCAACCGGGCAGCGACCGAAGAACTCCTCACAAAGCTCCGCGACCGTATCGACAATCTCGTGCTCCGCACGACATTCATCACAGGCTTCCCGGGCGAAACCCGGGAGCAGTTTGAGGAGTTGCTCTCGTTCGTTGATCGTTGGCAGTTCGAGCGGCTCGGCGTGTTCCCTTACTCTCTCGAGCACGACACCCCCTCAGCCAAGCTCGATGGACACCTGCCGGAAGACGAAAAACTGGCGCGTCGAGACGAGCTGATGGCTCTGCAGCAAGGCATTGCCCACGCACACGCCGCGGCGCAGGTTGGCCGTACGCTCCCGTGCATCATGGACATGCCATCTGAACACGCGGCCGCAGACGGACGGGGGGATGTGTGGCTCGGCCGCACACAGGCCGACGCCCCCGACATCGACTGCGTGGTGTATGTCACGCCGCAGCCTGATCGGCCCGTCGCCGCAGGCGAGATTCATCCGGTCGAGATTGTGGCCGCCAGCGGCTACGACCTCGCTGGTGTGCCAGTCTGACCTCCCCAGCGGAAACACTCCCCATGGCTACCAAGGCGGTTGCCTCCACTGACGTGTTCACCGTGCCCAATGTGATCTCGGGGGTGCGGCTGCTCGTGTCGCTGGCCGTGTTTGTGCTGCTTGCCTGGCAGTGGTGGGGCTGGGCACTCGCGGCGTTTGTGCTCGCAGCGAGTACCGACGCCATCGATGGCTGGTATGCCAGGCGATACAACGCGATCAGCGTGCTGGGCCGGGTGCTCGATCCGCTTGTCGACAAGGTGCTGGTGTGTGGCACGTATGTGATGCTTGCAGCCGTCCCGGCAACGTCTGGCCGACCGGCAGCCATCGTGGCCTGGATGGCCGTGGTGGTGGTGGTCCGCGAACTTGTGGTGACCGGGGTGCGCGGTGAAATGGAGCGGCAAGGTGTCGACTTCTCAGCTGGGTTCTCCGGCAAGTTGAAGATGATCCTGCAATCGTGCGCGATTGCGGCCGACCTCGCAGTGCGGGGAGACCTTGCCCAATCCCTCAGTGCAAGCGTTGCCGATGCACTCCCGACCGTGGCCCTTGTGACCGCCTGGGGAGCGATCGTGCTGACGATCTGGTCAGGCCTGGAGTATCTCTGGGCTGCCCGCACCGTGCTCACAAGAGGCTCGGCGACATGAACGCAGAGCCGGGCAGCGAAACGTTGAGCACCACCGCTGCCGAGGCTACGCCCGAGTCTGCCGCGGAGCCCGCGAACTTCCTCGTGGCGGCCGCCCTCGTGACGAGCGGCCTCGCAGGCCTCTCACTCTCACGAGGTCGCGGACGACGGTTGCTCGCGCGAGTTGACCCGCCGGTGGTGCCTCCCTGGTCGGCCAGTGATGTGGCAACAGTGCTCCTGATTCACCTCGCCAGCCAGGTGATCGCAGCCGGCCTGCTCCTGCCCAGCTCCATCCCGCCCGGCACGGTGGTGTGGCAGCAACTCGCCGCTGGCATCGCCGCCTCCGCGCTCACCCTGGCGGTGGCGGTGCCGCTACTCGTGTTTCGCAGTGGCAACTGGGGGGCGCTCCTCTTCGCGAGCCGCCACCCCCGGGGCGATGTCGCCGCAGGCGTGCTGATGCTGCTGGCCATCACCCCGCCGCTGCTGATCCTGGCGGGCCTGCTCAATCAGGTCGTGCCCTACCATCACCCGATCCTGGACTTCCTGGGATCGCAGCGAGACCCCTCTGCACTCCTCCTCACGCTCGGCTCCGCGGTTGTGGCAGCCCCGGTCGTCGAAGAGTTTTTCTTCAGGGGCGTGCTGCAAGGCTGGCTTGAGCGAGTTGCTCCCGCCGCCGCCATTCCGGTGTCGGCCTTCGCTTTTGGGCTCGCGCACATCGACCACGGCCTCGGCTGGATTCCGCTGGTCGGTTTCGGGATCGCGGCAAGCCTGCTGACGCGGCATACGGGCTCCTTGCTGGCGAGCATCGTGTTGCATGCTGGTTTTAACGCGATCGGCGTGGGTGCAGCGCTCCTGCAGGTGCACGCTGCACGGGGGTAGAGAAGCGTCCTGAAAACGATCTGGCCCGAACCGACTCGATTCGTGAAACTGCTACGCACTGATCGAGAACAGGTCAGGGGCGGTGATCGCGTCGGAGCGACGTCGTCTGGGCAACGCTTTTCGGGCATCACGGCAGATGACACGCACCTTCCGACAGCGAGCAGTCGATCGGGCGGTCTACATCGTCGTCCGCGTGCTGATCTGCGTCATACAAGCCATTCCCCGGCAAACCAGCGAACGCCTCGCCCGCACGTTGTCAGTGATCCTGGCCCACCGCCTGCGGATCCGCCGGAAGGTCGTTCGCAGCAATCTGGCCAACGCCTTCCCTGACTGGACGACCGAGCAGATCCGCGAAGCCGCACGCGGTATGTGGGAGCACCTGCTCCTCATGGTGGTGGAGATCGCCCACGCCAACCGTGTGCTCCGCATGACCACCTGGCGGCAGCACCTCCGCATCGTCGGCATGGATCAGGTGGTGCGAACGATGTGGTCTGACCGCCCGAAGGTGGTGCTCTCCGGGCACTATGGCAACTTCGAACTCGCAGCCTATCTGTTCGGCGTGTTTGGCTTTCGCACGTTTTCCGTGGCGAGAGAACTCGACAATCCGCTGCTCGACCAGTTCGTGACTGCCTTCCGGGAGTCGCGGGGCCAGCGAATCCTCCCCAAGCGAGGGAGCGCGCCCGACGTCTCGCTCGTGCTCGAGGAAAACGGGGCGCTGGGCCTGCTCGGTGATCAGGCTGCCGGGCCGAAGAGCAGTTGGGTGAACTTCTTCGGCCGCCCGGTCAGCGTGCACAAGGCGATTGCGGTGTTTGCCCTCACGTCGCAGGCTCCCGTAATGGTCTTCACCGCCACGCGCCGCGGTGGGCTGTTCTCCTTTGACGTGCGGCTCGAAGGGCTCGTGGACCCAAACGAAGAGGGCCCACACACAGCCGACAATCAAGCTCTCTCACAGTGGTACACCTCACTGCTCGAGACGGCGATTCGCCGGGTGCCCGCCCAGTACTGGTGGGTGCACAACCGCTGGCGGGGTGCTCCGCCGAAGAGTACAAAGCACCAGGCGGCGTGACAGAGGCGATACCACGGCGAGAGAGCATGGCGGATTGGATTCATGTGGCAACGGCAGCTGACTGCCCGCCCGGCACCGTGATCGAAAGGCTCGCAGGCGACCGCATTGTGGCGATCGCCAATGTCGATGGCCGCCTCTTCGCCGTCGACGGACTCTGCGCCCACCAAGGTGGACCGCTCGGCCAAGGCACGCTCTGCGGCGCGATCCTCTCCTGCCCCTGGCATGGCTGGGAATATGACGCCACCACCGGACAGCACTGCACCGCTGCCAACGTGCGGCAGGCTTCGTTTTCGATTGAGAACCGTGACGGCGAACTGTTTGTGTGCATCACGCCCCCTCTCTCCCCGTCGATGGAGCGGCCGTGATCCGTTTTCGTGCGTTCCGAAACTCTGATCCACCGCTGCTCGCCGCCCTCTGGCGGGCTGCAGACCTCGGCCCGCTCGCCATGCAACCGATCTCGACGGCACTGCTCGAGACGTCGGTCTTCTCTAAGCCCTACTTCGACCGGGCAGGCCTGATTGTGGCGGTCGACGACGACGGCCTGGTGGGATTCATCCACGCTGGCTTCAGCCCCAACACCGAGCAATCGGCGATTGATCACGCCGAGGGCTCGATCGTGATGCTGGTGGTGCCTCCGCACGCCCAGGATCAACAGATTGCCGCGGGGTTGATCGAGGCCGCTCGGGACTATCTCCATCAACGCGGCGTGGCGACGGTCATGGCAGGGGGTGG
>JBMTLP010000118.1:0-8370 GCA_049433245.1 Pirellulales bacterium | reverse complement strand
GCCCCTTCCTGTCTGGCAGCATGTGTACGACCCCTTCGGCTCCATGCTCCTTTCCACCCTCGTGGCCATGCTGCCACTGGTGGTGCTGCTTGGGTTACTCGCCTTTGCCGGCTGGTCGGCGTCACGCGCCGCAGCTGCTGGACTGGCGACCGCCCTCGCCATCGCGATCGGCGTCGTGGGCATGCCCGCCGACGCGGCCGCGGCCGCGGCCATCTACGGAGCTGCGTTTGGCCTGTTTCCCATCGGCTGGATCATCCTGGCAGCCATGTTCCTCTACGCCCTGTCGGTGGAAGCTGGAGCGTTGGCCGTCATGCAGCGGTCGGTCATCCGCCTCTCCGCCGACCATCGCGTGCAGGCCCTGTTGATCGCGTTTTGCTTCGGCGCATTTCTGGAAGGCGCCGCAGGCTTTGGAGCGCCGGTCGCGATCACCGCTGCGCTGCTCGCAGCGACGGGGTTTCCTGCCTTAGAAGCGGCCTGCATCGCCTTGATCGCCAACACGGCGCCGGTTGCCTTCGGCGCGCTCGGCACGCCCATCCTCACCCTCGCCAAGGTGACTGGGCTCGATGAGCAAGCAATCTCTGCGCTGGCCGGACGGCAACTCCCCTTCTTTTCCTTGGTCGTTCCTGCCTGGATGGTCGTGGCCATGAGCGGCTGGCGAGGTTTGGTAGGCGTGTGGCCGGTCGTGCTCGTCTGCGGCGTGTCGTTTGCGTCGATCCAGTTCGCGCTGGCGAACTACGTGGGGCCCAGCCTCGTCGATGTGGTGGGCGGCATCGCCAGTCTGGCGAGCGGGGCGGTGTTCTTGAAGTTCTGGCAGCCGTCCGAGTCTTGGCAGCACGGCACCGGCCACCGTGCTGCGTCGGTCACAGCCGCAGCGGCAACCAGCTCGGAAGCACACCCTGACGATTCCGCAGGCCGCGTGGCCTGGGCCTGGATGCCCTGGGTGTTTCTCTCGCTCGCGGTCTTTTGCTGGGGGCTGCCCCCCGTCAAGCAAGCCCTCGATGCCGCCGCGCCGCTCCCTGAGATCAGCGTGCCCCGCCTGGATGGCCGTGTGGCGAAGGTTCCCCCAGCCACCCTCGACGGCGAAGAAATCGAGCGGGCCGTCTACCGCTTCAACTATCTCTCCGCAGCCGGCACCGGGATCGCCGTCGCGGCCCTCGTGTCGATCCCTTGGCTGGGATTGGCGTGGAGCCGGGCGGCGGCCCTCTTCGCACAGACACTCCGCAAACTCTTTCCGTCACTCGCCACCATCGCCGCCATGCTGGCCCTCGCATTCGTGACGCGATACTCCGGCACCGATGTCACCCTCGGCCTGGCGCTGACCACCACCGGCACCGCCTACGCCTTCTTCTCGCCCCTGCTCGGCTGGCTGGGCGTTGCCCTCACCGGCAGCGACACCTCCAGCAACGCGATGTTCGGCAGTCTGCAGCGAGTAACGGCGGAGCAGCTCGGCCTGAACCCCTTGCTCACCTGCACCGCCAACAGCACCGGCGGCGTGATGGGCAAGATGATCGACGCCCAGAGCATCGTCGTCTCAGCCACCGCCACCGGCGTGCACCGGCAGGAAGGCGTGATCCTTCGCCGAGTCTTCCCGCACTCGCTCGCCCTCGCGGCTCTGATGGGCCTGCTTGTATGGCTACAATCCGGGCCGCTCGCATGGATGGTGCCAACGTAGCGGCATTTGTCAGGTGGTCTTCAGATCAAAATCAAACTGCTGACTGCCCGGTCCAACCTCTACACGCAGTTCGCTCTCGCGGTTGTAACGAGAGGGCACCTGCTCCCCGCGGCTTGCTGAGGAAGGTGACTCGCCGCCGTCCTCCGACTCCTCGCCCAGCCCCTCTTCCTCGCCTCCGCCTTCTTCTCCGTTGAGTCCGGGGATCTTCATGGTCGTGCTGACACGCACCACCTTTGGGCCGGGCGTGCAGCCCATCTTTACCGAGTCAAAACGCAGCTTGTACCCACCAGACGCATCCGTCAGGGCATACGAGAAGGTGGCGGTGTCAGGGTTCTCAAACAGGATCACTGCGTCGGCCAACGGATTGCCATCGAGCGTGACCGTGCCGTCGACAGACAGCAGGTCGACTTTCGAGTAATCCGCTGTCGGTGGCCCACCGCAGCCAGGCAGGCCAAACACACAAGCAGCAACTACCAGCAACTTGGCGACTCGTGAAAGCAGGAATGGAGATGTCACCGACGACCTCTTTCGGGTGAAGGGATGAGGGAGTTCAAACAGCCAACACTCACGACGACTCATTCCGCACCAACCTCCCGACCATTGCGAGAGCCCATGCCTTGATAGACAGCGTAGTTCACGTCTTCAGGCAGAAAGCGAACGCTGCCGTCCGCGAAGCCAAACATCGCTCCAGCCGGATGGTAGCTGCCAAACGACATCTCCATAACCGTGCCGGGGATTGTGGGATCGAGGCGGCTGTTCATCCTCGGCCCAGTCGAACCAAGCCCTTCGGAATACTCCGTACCTCCGATTCCGCCGATCCTCCATCCGCCGGTTTGCGGACTGCCAAACAGCCAGTAGTCCATGCCCTGGCCATCTTTCACATACTCAGGATCTGTATACGACTCACCGAGCAGGATGGTTTTGGAGGTGCCGTCGAGGATGTCGCCGATCGTCGTTTTACTATCGCCGTAAAAGATGCCGTTGAGCGGATGCTCCTCGAGAGCCTTGGCCCCGGCAGGCACGAGAGAGCCTCCACGCGAGAGCGTGCTGATGTCGTCAGACCAGATGTTCGAACCCGCACAGCCGCGGTAACTCGTCGGCACACGATTGGGGATCCCGTTGTTGGTGAGCTGCTTCGGCCCTGCGTAGCTGGGGCATTGATAAATGCTCACGAGCGTGCCGCAGGCGGCCTCATTCGGCGATCCATTAGCATCCCAGTTGCCGAGACCGCCCTCCTGCCAAATCAGCGTGTCGTGAAGATTCGCTTCCTCGATGAAGGGCAGGATTGGGGCAGACCACAAGGCTTCCAGCCAACTGAAACCGTACGGAAAGTGCCCGTTGGTGTCGTGGTAGTTGTGCATCGCGAGCCCAAGGTTCTTCATCTGATTGGTGCACTGGATGCGACGTGCAGCCTCGCGAGCCGACTGCACAGCAGGCAGCAGCAGGCCCACCAGCACGACGATGATGGCGATGACGACCAGCAGCTCCACGAGGGTAAAACCACGAGGGCAATCTCGTTGCTGAGTTCCCAACATGCGTTGGCTCGATCGGATGGTCGCAGATGCGACGACACGATGGGCTGACATAGAATCCCTCTTCGAAAAAAGTTCTCGCGACCGTCTGACGGGGCGGCTCGACGCCATACCCAGTTCGCCACGGCCGCGGCATTTACCGTCGGCGTGCTGAGCTCGCGTCAACGAACCGACAACGCTGAACTTTTAAAACTCGCTCACGAGAGAAATGTGAGCCGGGGATGAGTTTTCCATGAGGACGGAAGCTCTCTGGCGAGCCCTCGATCGGCCGCGGCACTCAGTTCGCGTCGTCCACCACCTCGTGGCCACCGCTTGCCTTCTTGCGACTGAACAGGATGCTCAGCGTACGGAGGTAGGTGTGCAGACCGGCATCCTGAATCGGCAGAATGTGCGCTGGCTGCCCAGACTCGTTGTGGTGCGAGTGCCAAAGGCCGGGTGGTGTGACAAACACCGAGTGCGGCTCCCAGTCAAACCGCTCACCATCAGCGATTGAGCCATCGGCCGCCAACTTCGAGCCCACCATCGTGTAGCACCCAGGCAACGCATTCACCACGAAATCGACCGCCACCGACTGATGCCGATGCGGAGCCTGCACCACCCCAACCGGAAGAATGCCAAACATCGCCCAGAGCACATGCGTGACCGTCATCTCTCGTGGAAAGAGATGGTTACCCAGCAGCACACTCAGGCGATTCGCCTTCGCGCTCTCCGGGTCGTGCATCACAGCATCGAGTGCCTCGCGAATCGCGGTGTGACGGTAGAGCGTGGGGGCAAAGCGTCGCCTGTTCGCAACCGCGCCGAGGTGCCGCAAAAGCGGTTCGTCGTGCACCCAGTACATCGCAGCGTCTTCGCCTGCGACGTGCATCGCCGGACAGCCGGACGGCAACGTGAAGAGGTCGCCCGCCACCCATGGGAGAGACGCGCCACCATCTCCAGTCAGGCGCGTCGTTCCCTCACCACGCATCACATAGAACAGTTGGCTCGTGGCGTTCGCATCGGTGGCCAAGGCCTCACCTGAATGCACGTGGAGAAAGTTCGCCGACAGACTCGGCGTGGTCGCAGGCCCGCCGCACCCCAGTAGGAGACTGTTGTCGAGTGGCACATGTCGCGTAGGGCCGAGTTCGTGCAGCGAAGCGGGAAACCTCACGCCGGGAACTGGAGGCACGCCACCATCGGCCATGGGATTCGAGGCGACGCGGTAATCGTAAAAGCGAGCAGCCTCAACAAGCCTCGCGACATCATCTTCGGTGGGATGCATGGGCTGGAGCATGAGTGTGTCCTCGTCGGGCGGAAGTGAATGATACGGCTGCTCGGTCGCTCTCAGCGGCCTCTATTCAAAAACAAGCGGCTCGGGCATGAACGTGACTACGGGAATCAGGAGGGCGAGCAAGCCCAGGATGGTGCGAAACGTGCCTGGCCCCGTGGCATTCTCCCGGACAGGCGGATGGTCGGCGCCCAGCAGCGTCACAATCACCACCAGTGCCAGCCAGTTGATTTTCCCGAGGAGGACAATTGCCGAGATCGAGAGGATCAGGATGCTGCGGGCGATCCAGCAACTGCGGCGGCCGAAAATCGCATAGCTGACATGACCGCCATCGAGTTGACTGATCGGGATCATGTTCAGCCCTGTCACCAGCATCCCCACCCAGCCGGCCATGAAGGCGGGATTGGGCGCGATCGACACCACGTTCGCCAGATCCGGCCTCAGCATCGCGACCATCCATTTTCCGACGAGTGGCATCGCGAAGGGGCCTTGCTGATCAGCTGGAGCCATCAGGATCCCCATGGCCAAACAGGGTAAGGCGAGCACCAGTCCGGCCAGCGGCCCGGCCAGCGCAATATCGAACAGCTGCCGCCGAGTCGCCCGAGATCCTTCCATGCCGATCACCGCCCCAAGGGTGCCTGTCAGCAGAATCGGGATCGGGATGAAGAATGGGAGCGTGGCGGGAATCGCGTGCACACGAGCGGCCACGAAGTGCCCTGCCTCATGAGCGGCCAAGACCCCCATCACCGCCACCATATAGAGGAGTCCGCGGGGCCAGTGTTCGGCGAACTGCTCGCCCAGCCCCGCATCGACACCAGCAATCACCGGCTGCCAGCCCACCACGCCCGCGGCAAACGTCGTGAGGCAGGTGGCGATGAAAAGGAGCGAGTGCAGACGCAGCCGACTGCCCGGCGGATGGCGGTGTCGACGCATGGCACGATCGGCGTCAACTTCCAGGTAGTCCGCCAGGTCGCGGCCGTCGACAAGCACTTGGCCGTCAGCGATCACGACGCGGTCGGCGGCGATTCCCCTCGGTTGCTCCAGCCAAGACCCTGCCGAGAGGCCGGTTTCGTCGATGGGGTCACCAGGTCGCAGAGGGTCGTGCATAGCCGCCCCAGGATACCGGCTGCGGTCCGTTGTGCACGAGAACTCCTGTCCGAAGCGCCGCCGATCACGTACAACAAAGCGACCGGTTTGTCGCTCCCTCCACAGGATTCATCCCATGCGATGCTCATTGCGGACACACAGTCTTGTTGCGGTCGCTCTCGCTCTGGTTCTTGGCGGTTTTACGTGGGAATCCGCATCGCCACAGGCAGCCGATGTGGTCGCGGTGGTGGCCCTCGACAGTTACCGAGACTTGAAGAAGCAGCTGACGTGGCTTGGTGTGGAAACTGGCAATCCGATGCTCGCAGGCGGAGCCGAGGGGATGCTGATGATGGCCACGCAGGGGCAGGGGCTCGCGGGGCTTGATGTCCGCCAGCCGCTCGGCGTGATCGTCACGAGCGACAACGGCATCATCAGCGGCTGTGCCTGCGTACCTGCCAAAGACCTCGACGGACTGCTCACATCCCTCCAGGGGATGATTGGCCCTGCGGAAACCGACGGAGACGTGCGCCGCCTGACGGTTCCGGGGATGGGCTCCGCCGACATCATCGAACGCGATGGCTGGGCCTTGATCAGCCCCACGGGTATGCCCGTGGCCGACGACATCGACCCGAAGGCGGCCTTCGAAACGCTGACCGACGACTTCACTTTCGCCGTGTCGCTGTTTCCCTCAGTGCTGCCTGAACCACTCCGGCAGCAGTTGGCCGCGATGGCCACGCAGGCCGCCGCGCAAGCGCCGGGCGGTGACCTCGGGCAGACCGGTGATGCAGTTGCCGCGATGGTGGACGGCCTCGGCCAGATCGAGTCGATGACCATCGGGATTGGCATCAATGAAGAGAAGGGGCGCGTCGAGATTGAAAATCGCACAGTGGCCATCCCGGGAGCACCGGGCGCGGTCAACGCGGAAGAAACCGCTTCTCTGTCGGTGCCGCTGCAGAACGCGACAGAGCCGATGGTGCGGATGATGCTCGCCCAAACCGTGACCGATGAAGCGCGGCAGCAGGTCGAACTCGCGCTCAAGCAGGCAGCTGAGCAGAACACCGATCCGCAGGCGGCACCGGTGATCGAACTGCTCCGCACCATCATGAGCGTGATGCTCGACAGCGGTCGCCTCGACGCCACACTCGCCATCACCGCCGAGGGTGCGAAGACCGAACTCACCGGCGGAGCCCGCGTGGCCGACGGTCGGCAGCTCGAGTCGGCCATCAAGAAGGCAGCCGAAACCGTGGAGCTCCCTCCGGGTGTTTCGTTGGCGTTTGATGTCGACTCGCTTGGCGACGCCACCCTGCACACGCTCTCACTCGACCCTGCGGCCGCAGGCGCGGGGGCGGGCGGAACTGCGGTCGATGTCACCCTCGCGATCACGCCCACGCATGTTTATGCCCTGGCGGGCGGTGACGTCGCGGCTCGACTCGACAGCATGATGCAGGGCTCATCCGTCGAACGACAGGTCAAACCTGGCGTGGCAGTCCAAATCGCCTGCGAGCAGCTGCTGGACTTCATCGCGGCTACGGGCCCTGATGCCGCCGACCTCGCACCAGCAGCCGAGGCCGCAAAAGCCGCTCCCTCGGCCATGCTGCAGTTCGTCGTGCGGCCGATCGACCGCGGTGTCGCCTGGCAGTTAAGTGCCGATGGTGGCGTACTGCGTGCGATCGCGGCCGTCCTCGCCGCTCAGGCTGGTGCTGCGGCTCCCGGTAACGGGTTTGGGCCTGGCGGTGGCTTTGGCCCTGGCGGCTTCTGAAGACACTCTCGAGAGCCATGATGCAGCAACAGGAACCTGCGGAGACCATCGGCGGTGTGGCGGTGACGGAACTCGCCCAGAGCTACGGCACGCCGCTCTATGCGTACGACGCCGAGATGATTCGGCGTCGCTGCCGAGACTTGGCGGCCTGGGACACGGTGCGGTTCGCCCAGAAGGCCTGTTCCAACCTCGCCGTGCTCGACCTCGTCCGCCGCGAAGGTGTGGTCGTCGATGCCGTGAGCGCGGGTGAGATTCATCGCGCACTCGCGGCAGGCTTCTCACCGCACCCTGCGGCGAATACGAGCGACGTCGGCCTCCCGCCCGTGCACCCCATTGTCTACACCGCCGACATCTTCGATCGCGACAGCCTCGAGGCGGTGGCACGTCACGGCATCCACGTCAACTGCGGCTCCGCTGACATGCTCGCGCAACTGGCGGAACGCATGCCAGGGGCATCGGTGACGTTGCGGGTGAACCCTGGATTTGGCCACGGCCACAGCCAGAAGACCAACACCGGTGGCGAGGGGTCCAAACACGGCATCTGGCATGAAGATATCCCCGAGGTGCTCAAGCAAGCGGAATGGGCAGGCCTGATGGTCTCAGGGCTGCACATGCACATCGGCAGTGGCTCCGATCTCGAGCACCTCGCTGAGGTGGCTGGTGCTCTGGAACGGATCGCTGAGGAGATCGGCCGTTCACTGACAACGATTTCCGCAGGCGGGGGGCTCCCGGTTCCCTACCGCCCGCACGAAACCCACGCCGACCTCGGCGGCTATTTTCAACTCTGGGATGCCACCCGACGTCGCCTGGAAGATCGCTTCGGCCACCGGGTGCGACTCGAAATTGAGCCAGGCCGCTACCTTACAGCCGAGGCTGGCGCTCTCGTGACCGAAGTCCGTGCGGTGAAGCGGATGGGAAGCAAGCGGTATCTGCTCGTGGACGCGGGCTTCAACACACTCGCCCGCCCCGTGCTCTACGGCTCGTATCACCCGATCCGAGTGGTGACCGCGAATGGGCGTGCGGCTGCCGGCGGCCCCGCAGAGGTGGTGGTCGGCGG
>JBMTLP010000117.1:0-8373 GCA_049433245.1 Pirellulales bacterium | reverse complement strand
AGCGACGGAACGACGCGGCGATTGATGCACCGATCGAGACGGTGATGACCGCGCAGCCTCGAACTGTTCGGTCCGGCGTGAGGCTCGCGGAGGCGGTCGCCGTGCTCGAGCGACATCGTTTGAGCGAACTTCCTGTTGTCGATGCCGATGGACAGCCGGTGGGCTTGCTTGACATCGTCGATCTCGTCGGGCTCGTGCCTCCAGAAATGCTACCTGAGAGTGTCGTTGCCCGTGAGTCACGTCGGGCTGCCTGACACAACACGCCCTGCTGCTACCGCGAAGAAGAAATCGTCCACGATGAGTCCGTCAGTTCCTGCCATGCCGCACTCCCTTGCCGATGCCGACCTCGAAGATCGCTTGAGAGCGATTCGGATCCTGCTGCTCGACGTGGATGGTGTTCTCACGGATGGCATGGTGATGTGGGACAACAACGGGATCGAGCAGAAGGCGTTCCACATTCGAGATGGGCTGGGGATCAAACTCTGGGCAAAGAGTGGCGGCCTCACGGGCATTGTCACGGGCCGGTCGAGCCATGTGGTGGCCGTGCGAGCAGGTGAACTCGACATCGGGATTGTCCGACAGGGTGTTGGTGACAAAAAGGCGACCGTGCAAGCGATCTTGCAGGAGCACGGGCTCGATTGGAGTGAGGCAGCGTTTGTCGGGGATGACCTGCCCGATCTGGCGTGTGTGATGGCATGTGGCATCGGAGTCGCCGTTGCAGATGCCTGTTTGGAACTTCGCCAGGCAGCGGATGTGGTGACCACAGCGAGTGGCGGGCGAGGAGCAGTCCGTGAGGTCATCGAACGCATGCTCCGTGCTCGCGGTGTGTGGGAGGCTTCGGTGCGTCGGTATCAGGCGGGCTCCGGTTCGTAGTCGTCGGGATCATCGATCCACACACGCAGGCTCATCACCGCTCTCAGCCAGTTGGGAATCGTCACCATGGAACATCGACTCGGACGTACGCTCCGCGTGTTCCTCATGACGCTCGCTGCAACCGGCTTCTACCGCCTCGCGCTGGTACCGTTGATTGAGCGCTCTGCCGGAGACCAGGCCGTTCTGGAGCCGACCGCTGAGGAGGCCGCGGCGATTAAGGCTCGAGCCGCGAGCCGGATGGCCAGTCTTGGCGAGATCTTTCCCGAGGGGGCTTGGGAACGCGACGATCCTATCGTCGTCGATAGCAACCGCATGCGTCTCCTGTGCAAGGAATACCACACCTTGCCAGACGGGCGAGTGAATCTGGTGCCATGCACACTCGTGCTCTTGCCCGAGCCGCCAGTGGGAGACGAGCCTCCCGGTCGCACGATCACCGTGCGGGCACCCCAGGGAGCGGTGCTTGAGTTCGATGAGCCGATCGATTTTGCCAAGGGGCAGTTTGCCATGCCCGTGGGAGGCCACTTGCGAGGAGAGGTGAGCGTGCGAGGCACCCCCACCACCCCCGACGGTGACGATGAGATCGAGATATTGACTCGCGATCTCGAACTGACGGAGAACCGGTTGCAGACGATCGAGGCCGTCCAGTTTCGCTATGGCCGCAGCCGTGGGAGTGGCCAAGGGTTTGTGGCTCGTCTCCTCTCCAAGCCGGGCGGAGGAATCGGTCGGGGTGCTGCAATTGACGGAGTGGAGTCGATGCGTCTCGAACGGGACGTGCAGATTCGCCTCGAAGGTCTCTCAGGAGGTTTTCTGCCCGGGAGTGATCCCACCGAGACACCTGCCGAGGCTGCTCCGGTGATGATCCAGTGCCGTGGCAATCTTGAGTTTGGTGTGGTGAGCCGCCTCATCTCGCTGTCGGATCGGGTCGACGTGTCTCGCACGCTGCCCGACGGAGGTGTGGAGCAGCTGGCGTGTGATCGGCTTTCGATTTTGCTCGCGGATGGCGCTGGCGGGCCTGCGGCCGAGGGACTCGACACAGGTGGTCTGCAGCCTGTGGAACTGGAAGCACGAGGAAGTCCCGTGGTGGCGCGGAGCACGAACGGAGGACTTGAAGTGCGTGCGGAGCGGCTCGGCTACGAAATGGCGACCCGGCGGATCCTCTTGGATGGCGAGCAGCCGGTGATGCTCTTGAGCCCCGATGCAGAGCTTGAGGCGCGTTCGGTCGACTATGTCCCAGGGCCGCCCGGCTCGCCGGGGGCGTTGATGGCGGTTGGTCCGGGCTGGCTTGAGTCGAAGGCAACCGCGGCCCACGGCACCGTCCGTGTTTCCTGGAAGAAGTGGCTTCGTGTTCGCCCCGATGGCGATGGTCACGTGGCTTCTGTGGCGGGGGATGCCCAGGCCAGTTTCGACAGCCAGGGCCGGTTGGCAGCATCTGAGATCCACGTGTGGCTTGAGGTCGACGAAAGCGCGGCAGCGGCAGCCCAGCCTTCACCTGCGATGCCCGGGGGGGTGAGCCTCTCGGGAGTGAAGCCGTCGCGGATGCTTGCCCGCGGGATTGTGGAAACCGATGCCCCACAACTCGCTGCGCGGAGCGATCGGCTCGAGATCTGGTTTCGCCACCCGAAGCCAGCTGCCCCCGCGGCGCTGGCAACCCAGCCGGCAAACGCGGCTGTCATCTCACCTCCTGTTGTGAGCCAGCCTGCGGTGCCCACACCCCCTCCCCAACCGGTGCTGGCCGCTCCAACAGCAACACCTGATCGAGGGCGGATCGTGGCGACCGGAGCCCTCATGCGGGGGCTCGTGGACATGAAGCCGGAAGGGCCAGTGGTGGCGGAGATCTCACTCGAAGATTCGGTGCGACTTGTGGAAGAGCCGCAGGCGGGAGCCAGCGAGCCACAACTGGTGATCGAGGGAGATCAGCTGCAGGTCGTGAAGCCGACGGGCTTTGATGCTCGGGCCACGGTGGCCGGGCGGCCGGCCAAGATCACCGGACGCGGGGTTGACCTGGAAGGCCCCCTTGTTGAGGTGGATCGAGGCAGGAATCGCATGACGGTGGACGGAGCCGGGAGGATGCGGCTGCCCGTCGCTGGGCGTGGACTCGGCTTGGAATCGCTCACTACGGGAGCAGCTGTGCCTCAAGCGGTGCCGCAAAGCGGTCAGCCGCAGTCGCTCGACGTGACCTGGCAGGGACGCATGGACTTCGATGGCCTCACGGCACGGTTCATCGACCGCGTGGTGACTGCCAGCGGAGAAGGGCACTTGGAGGCTGGTTCGCTCGATGTCGTCCTCGATCGCCCGTTTGACTTCTCCGCCATGTCTGCGGGGGGGAGCCATGGGCAGGCGGATGTGGCCCGGATCTCATGCGGCAGCGGAGTCAAGATTCACAACGTCACACAACTGGAGGGAGGGTCACGGTCGGTTGAGCGGCTGTATGTCCGCGACCTCATGATCGATCGGGCTACGGGCAACGTGTTCGGCAACGGACCGGGGCGGCTGGAGAATGTGAGGCTGGGGCAGGCGCCGGGCTTTGAGAACCCGACCGGCCTCGCGGGCACATCAGCACAGCCACCTTCACCGAGGGCGGATGAGTTGACGTATCTTTCGGTCGATTTTCAGCGTGGGATCGCGGGGAATCTCGGGCAGCGGGCGGTTGAGTTTCAGCAGCGTGTTGAGGCGATTTTCGGGCCAGTTGCATCGTGGGAAGACACGCTCGATGTGCATGCTGCTCAGGGCTTGCCGCCGCGGACGGTGCGGATCTCGAGTGATGTGCTCGGCGTGGGGCAAACGCCGCCGCTACCGGGGCAGCGGCGGGGCAGTATGGAACTCAACGCCGCGGGCAACATCCGCGTGGAAGGCGATACCTTCACTGGGCGCAGCTCGCGGCTGAGCTGGAGCGAGGCGAAAGACCTGATCGTGTTCGAGGGGGACGGACGCAGCGACGCGCAGCTGTACCGGCAGGAACGCGTAGGGTCTCCAATCTCCACGGCCTCTGCCGGCAAGATTCACTACTGGCGCGGTCTCAATCGGGTCGACATCCACGACGCCCGGTATCTCGATCTGGATCAGATCAACGCATCTGCCGCGGGATTCAGGCCTCCCGGGAGTGCGCCTCCAACGGGCCCCTGACACACACCAGCCTCAGAGCCGGTCTTGCTTCTGCGTTGCCTCCCCAGGCGTGTTTTCGTTGTCCTTCGACTTATCTTCCTGCGGGAATGAGGCTTTGCCGTCATAGTCGATCACGACAAACTTCGACTCCATCTTCTTCAGCAGGGCCTTGCGTTCTTCAACCGTCTTGGCCTGCTTGAGTGCCGTGGGAAAGCGAGAGACCATCACACCCCAGTAGGGAGCGTCCCAGCCACCCTTCACGATGGCAGCCATGAAGAACTCGTCGCTCTGCTTCCAGCCGAACCGTTTCTCCAATGCCTCAAAGGCAAGTTGGGGAATGCCCACCTGCTGGGCGATGGCTGCGTAGAACTGGTCCGGGTCGTCGTAGTCTTCGAGCGGCTTTACACCTGTGATCTCTTGTTTGTAGAGCTTCTCAAAGAACTCCACTCGCTTGGGGTCGTCGGCGGGATCAGTCGCTTCAGCCGGTCGAGGCAAGACGGATGCGATGACAACGATCAGCAACAGCAAAGAGACAGCCCGCTTCATGGCGACGACTCCGTTGTTAAGGAAAAGAATGCATGTTTTCGACACCGGCATGTCGAACAGAAACAAACTTTAGCCGATGCGTTCTGCGAGTGTGTCGGTTGGATCAACGCGCTCGACTGGACGGGAGCGAGGTTACCAGACCAGGATTTCTGGCGTTGCCGCAGTTGGAATGGAACCCCAGCAGGAGTGCTTCCTACGGATGACACACGATACCCTTTGGGCGCCATGGCGACTCGCGTATGTACAAGGCAAGGGGGCCGGCGAGCGGCCGGTCGAGCCGGAGCACTGGCGGGCTGGAGCGGAAAAATCGTGCTTTCTTTGCAGGGCGGCGGCGGCCGCAGGGCGTGAGCAACCGCTTGGTGTGCTGGAACGCACTGCATCGAGCGTGGTACTCGTCAATCGGTTTCCCTATGCCAGCGGACACCTGCTCGTGGCCCCGCTCGATCACCTCGCGACGCTCGAAGATTTGGATCCTGAAACATTGCTCGATCTCCAGCGGTGCTTGGCGAAGTGGTGTCGTGTCACTCGCAGCACGCTGCACTGCCAAGGCTTCAACATCGGGCTCAATCTTGGCAAGGTCGCAGGGGCGGGAGTGCCGGGGCATCTCCACTGGCACCTTCTCCCACGCTGGGATGGTGATGTGAACTTCATGCCGGCGATTGCCGGAGCCCATGTGATTCCGCAGGCTCTGGAGAGCCTTTGGGAGCAGTTGAAAGACGCGGCGAGTCGTGAAGGGATATGCGATGCTTGACTGGAGAGAACGAGAAGAAAAGTTGCTTGCTCCGTGGGCGATGCATGCCGCCGACTCGGCAGGGCGTGTGCACGATGAGCCGCCGCATGTCCATCGCAGCCCATACCAACGGGATCGTGACAGGATCGTGCACGCTGCCGCGTTTCGTCGGCTCGCGCACAAGACGCAAGTCTTCACCGACTACCATGGCGATTATCACCGCAGCCGCCTCACCCACACGCTCGAGGTCACCAGCATTGCTCGCACAATGGCCAGAGCGCTCGCGCTCAACGAGGACCTCGTGGAGACGCTGGCGATGGGACACGACATCGGGCATCCACCGCTCGGCCACGCCGGTGAAGACACGCTCAATGCGCTGCTGTCCGACGAAGGGGGCTTCAGCCACAACGCCCAGGCGCTGCGGATCATGGAACTCTTGGAGAATCGATATCCAGAGTTTCCTGGCCTCAACCTCACCCGCGAAGTGCTCGGAGCTCAGATGAGCCGATGCGAGAAGAGCCGCGAGCACGGACGGCTACTCGAGTCGCAGGTGGTGGATGCGGCCGACTCGATTGCGTACGACACGCACGATGCCGACGACGCCATCGAACTCGGCCTCGTGGAGTTAAACGAACTGCTCGAACTCCCGCTGGTGAAGGCGGCGTCGGAGAGGGTCCGCGAACGTTTTGGCGAACTGGCCGCGGGGCAGTTGCGGCGAGCTGTGCTGCACGACCTCGTGAACGTGCAGGTGGTTGAACTGATCGATCGCACGCAGCGGTATCTTGAAGAGCACACGGTCCGCTCGACTGCGGATGTTCTCGCCGCCACCACGCTGGTCACCCACAGTCCCAAAACGTCGGAGGGGAAGCGGCAGTTGGAACGGTTTCTTTTCGAGCGGGTGTACCGCAGTCCGGTTGTGATGGCGGTTCGCGAGCCAGCGCAGACGCGTCTCTCACAGCTTTTTGAGTGGCTTGTCGCCCGTCCGGATGCGATGCCGGCTCGATTTCTGGAGCGAGCACGTCAGCATGGGGTGCGACGGACCGTGGCGGACTATATCGCAGGAATGACCGACCGGTTTCTGGAGCGGGAGCACGCCCGACGCTGCGGTTGAGCCCGTCAAGGGAAGTCTTCGCAGGGCCCATCATGGGGTTTGGTGGATTGCTCTGAAGGTGCCGAGGCCCACGGAGTTCCCGGAAGGACCCTTCGCAGAGGTGTTGCCACCCGGTCACGACGTGTGCGACCAGGTTCCTGTGGTGGCTCGCGAGGGGCTTTCGCTGCTGCTAAACTCTCCCCGCTCCCTAGGTTCGCTCCCCCACTGACATCCTTTTCATGAATCGCACGCCCTTGGCCCTGATCATTCTGCGGGCCGTTTTCGTGATGGTGACGGTCGGCATCGCCGCCCTCATCATCAATACCGACTTTGTGAAAGGCTCTCCACCTTGGGTGCCGTGGGCCGTGTTGGGGGGTGGTTTGGCCCTGCCAATGCTGGTCATCGCGGGCGACGCCTTCGTTCGCCGGAAGAACCTGACGGTCATCACGGCGGTCTACTTTGGTGTCATCGTTGGTGTGGTCCTGACCTACGCGATGCTCCTGGCGATGGGGCCGATGCTGCCGACAAGCCCCACAGCGCCGATCAATGTGTGGATGCCGCCAGTGATCGGGTCGGTGATGTGTTACATCTGCACAAGTCTTCTGCTGCAGACGCAGGACGAGTTTCGCTTTCTCATTCCTTACGTCGAGTTTGCCCGGGACGTGAAGGGGCTCCGTCCGAACGTGCTTGACACTTCGGTCATCATCGACGGCCGCATCGCTGATCTGGCGGCTTCGGGCATCTTTGAAAGCCGATTCGTGGTGCCTGGTTTCGTGGTAGACGAACTCCGCGTGGCTGCTGACGCCCACGACCGATCCCGGCGACTCCGGGCACGCCGCGGTCTCGACGTGCTCGACCGGATGCGGTCGTGCCAGGGGATCGATATCGAGGTGCTCGCGGTGAGCGAGTCTGCGGCCGATGATTCCACCGAGGATTCACGGGTGGTGGCCATGGCTAGGCGGCTTGACGGACGCGTGATCACGACGGACCCCGCCCTGGTCAAGATGGCTGCTGTTCGCAACGTGCAGAGTGTGAACATCAACGACGTCGCAGTTTCGCTCAAACCAGTGTTTGTCCCGGGCGAGGCCTTTGAGGTGCGGGTCGTCAAGGCTGGCGAAGAGCCAGGGCAGGGCGTGGGATATCTCGAGGACGGTACGATGGTGGTCATCGAGGGGGCTCGCGAGAAGGTCGGGCGGACCATTCACGTGACAGTGACGAGCACGCTGCAGCGTTCGGGCGGGAGGCTGATTTTCGCGAAGCCCGAACTGAACGACTAAATGTTGATCCGCATTCGCGGATGAGGCATGTGCCTTTGGGAAGTTTTTTTCTTGGCAACGAGGCAAGGAGCTGACATGGCTTTCTTCAAGAGCGTGATGCAAACACAAGAACGATCCCCGGTGCAGGCCGCCATGCGAAGGGGGAGGGATTGGTTGTTCGCGGCGGTGTTCGGATGCTGTGGGATGGTGTCGCTGCCTTGCTTGGCCGCCGACTCCCAGGGCAAGCCCGTGTATGACAACCCAGCGGCGACCGATGCCGACTTCCCGTTCCAAGGCGAGTATGCCGGTGAGGTCGAGGCTGATGGTCAGCGGATGCGTTTTGGTGTGCAGGTGATCGCGGAAGGCGAGGGCCGCTTTGCGGTCGTGGGCTATCCGGGCGGACTGCCTGGCGCCGGGGCCGAGATGTCCCAGAAGTTCCAGGGGAAGGGCGTTCGTCAGGGCGAGGGCAAAGACGCCATCGTGACTGTGGAAGGTGTTGACGCTCAAGGCGCCGCTCACCGTGGTGAGATTCGAAACGGTGCGCTTCTCGTTCTGGACGGAAGCACCGAAGTCGCTCGTTTTCCCAAGGTCGAGCGGAAGAGTCCGACACTGGGCAAAAAGGCTCCAGAAGGGGCTACCGTGGTATTTGATGGCACGGGGCTCGATGGCGTTGAGGGGGGGCGGATCACCGACGACGGCCTGCTGATGCAGGGGGTGCGGTCGAAGGCCACTTTTGGTGATGCCACGCTGCACATCGAGTTTCGCCTGCCGTACCA
>JBMTLP010000116.1:0-8379 GCA_049433245.1 Pirellulales bacterium | reverse complement strand
TGCAGAGCCTGCTGCTCATTTCCGACGACGGGGGCGGTCTTTCCCAAAACCTCCTCGCGCTCTCCGTCACCGCGCCCGTGCCTGTGCCAGAGCCCTCGACGTGGGTACTCGCTGGAACAGCGTTCGCCTTTGCTGCTTACCTTCGCAGCCGTCGATCATCGGCGGCTGTGTGACGCCATGACGGATCCCTAGACCTTCTTTGCCCAGCCGGTGCCGTCGGCTCGGTCTTCGAGCACGACGCCAAGCGCCCCCAGCCGATCCCTCACGAGGTCGGCGGTGGCGAAATCCTTCGCTTTGCGGGCGTTAGCACGGATCTGGATCACCAGTTCCATCAGGCCCACCACGAGCGACTCGTCCGCTCCACCGCTTGACTTTGGTGGTTGAAGAAACAGGCCTAGCACCGCGGTAAGCTCTCTCAGCGTGAGCATCATGGCCGCGAGGGTCGCCATTTCGGCCTCAGGCTTCTTCGTCTCCAACTGCTGCTGGTCGATGAACTTGTTGATCACCCGCACCGAGTCGAACAGTGAGGCCACGGCGACCGCCGTGTTGAAGTCGTCATCCATGGCGGTGAGAAACTTCTGACGTAGGGCGACGAGTTCTTCGCCGGCAGCTGCAGCCTGGCCGTCACCATCGCGTCGGCTCCGGCAGGGTAGGGCATAGAACGAGGTGCCCGTGACCCGTTCGCTGCGGGCAAACAGCCGGCGGAATGCTTCCAGGGCCCGCCCGCTTTCCGCCAACGGCTCTTCGCCAAAGTGGATCGGGCTGCGGTAGTGCGTCGACACGAGCAGCATCCGGATCACTTCCGGCTCATGCCGAACGAGCAGCGTTTTGAAGGGCTCCGCTCCCGTCGACTTGGAGATCTTCGAGGCGGTTTGGGCTTCGACGCTCGCGGCCTCCGCAGTTCCCGCCTCATCGCCGCTACGCGGCCGCCCGCCAACTTTGCCCGAGGCCCCGGCCGCCTGCATCAACCCGTTGTGCATCCAGTAACTCGCCATGGCGCAGCCATGCAGCGACTCGCTCTGAGCGATTTCGTTCTCGTGATGCGGAAACACAAGATCCAACCCACCGCCGTGAATGTCGAAGTGCTCGCCGAGAATCGCCTCGCTCATCGCGGAGCATTCAATGTGCCAACCCGGCCGTCCAGGCCCCCAGGGGCTGTCCCAGAAAGGCTCGCCATCCTTGGCCTTCTTCCAGAGAGCGAAGTCGGCCGCCGACCGCTTACGATCGGCCGTTGAGCCACCTTCTCCCTGCATCGCCTCGACAGAACGGTTCGTGAGTTTTCCGTAGTCGGCATCCTTCTGCACATCGAAATAAACGTCACCGTCACTCGCATAGGCGAAGCCCTTGCCAATCAGCCCTTCGATGAAACCGATGATCGTGCCGATGTGATCAGTGGCCTTGGGCATCTCATCGATGCCGGTCACGCCGAGAGAGGCGAGATTCTCCAGGTAGTCTGCAGTCATCTCCTCAGCCAAAGCCGCCATGGTGATGCCGCGACGCGTGCTTTCCGCGATCAGTTTGTCATCGACATCGGTGATGTTGACGACCCATGTCACCTGCCAACCGGAGTAGGTCAGGTGTCGCTTCACGGTGTCGAAGATCACCGGGCCGACCATGTGCCCGATATGACTCGGCTTGTAGACGGTTGGGCCGCAGAGATACATGCCCACGCGCCCGGGCTGCACCGTGACGAGTGGCTCCTTCTCTCGCGAGAGCGTGTTGTAGACCTGAAGCGAAGGCAGGGCGTTGGCGGGCGAATCGGACGGCGTGGGAGCATTCGTCATAGATCTTCTCTTCTCTATCTCCAGCAACAGCAATGGGCTACAGCAACGGGTCGAGATGAACGGGCGTGCCTCGTTGAGAAACGCACTCAACTACGGGAAGAACTTTCAGACCGGCCGAGGAATCACTCATTCCGATGCCTCATCGGAGGCTGACCGCGCGACAAGAGCCACGCACTCGGCCGCGATGGCCAACTCTTCTCCGATCGGCCCCACGCTCTCGCCAGTCTTCGCCTTGAGGCCAACTTGGTCGACCTTCAAGCCGAGGATGGCCGCAATCCTGTCACGAATTCTTTCGCGGTACGGCAGGATTTTGGGCCGCTGAGCAAAAATCACGCAATCCAGATTCACAATCTCCCAGCCGGCACCAGCCAGCCGAGCCGCCGCAACTTCCAGCATTTCGGCGGAATCGCGGCCGCGATGAGCGGGGTCGGTATCGGGAAAAAGCTCGCCAATGTCCCCCAGGGCAGCAGCACCGAGGATCGCGTCGGTGATCGCGTGCAGCAGCACGTCGGCATCGCTGTGCCCCACGGCGTGGCGGTGATGATCGATGGCCAGGCCACCAAGCATCAACGGGCCACCTGGTTCGAGGCGGTGCGTGTCGTGGCCGAGACCGATACGGAAAGGTGAGCGCTGCATGATGATCCTGTGCGGAGGGATGATACTGGTGTTTGCTCGATGCGGCCTATACTGCTTCCCCATGATCTCCTCTAAAACAGCAACCCCGGGCGATTCCCCGGTGATCGACGTCCACAATCTGGTCAAGCACTATCGTGTCGCCGACAAAAAGGAGGGGATTTCCGGGAGTATTCGCGGGCTGTTCCACCGTTCCACCCGAACGGTGGAGGCTCTCCGTGGCGTCTCGCTGCGGGTCGAGCCTGGCGAGTTTGTGGCAATCCTTGGCCCAAACGGCGCTGGCAAGACCACATTCCTGAAACTGCTCTCCGGCATCATCACGCCCACGTCCGGCAGCGCCGAAGTTCTTGGGCACGTGCCCTGGCAGCGGCACGACGATTTTCGCCGTCGTTTTGCCCTCGTCATGGGGCAAAAGAATCAGCTGTGGTGGGATCTTCCCGCCGCCGAGAGTTTCCGCCTGCATCAGGTGATCTACCGGCTCGACCGGGAACGATTCACCCGCACCCGCGATGAACTCGTCGAACTGCTCGACGTCGGTCGTCTGATCCATCAGCCGGTGCGGGACCTGTCGCTTGGCGAACGGATGAAGCTGGAACTGATCGCGGCCCTGTTGCACGAGCCGGAGGTGCTCCTCCTTGACGAGCCCACGATCGGCCTCGACGTGGTGGCGCAACACGCGATCCACGCCTTCCTGCGGCGGGTGCAAACCGAACGTGGCACGACGGTGCTGTTAACAACGCACTACATGAAAGATGTGGCGGCCCTGTGCCGCCGCGTGGTGGTGATCACGCACGGACGCATTCTCTATGACGGCACGCTCACCGAGATCATCGACCGCTTCACAACGCACAAGATCGTCACACTCGACTTCGAGCAGGCGCCATCGGATGCGGTTGTGTCAGGCTGGGGGTATCCCTGCGAACGAGACGGTCCTCAGGTGCGACTGCGGATCGACCGCGAACGGATCGCCGAAACACTGCCACAGGTGCTCGCCGGCCACTCAGTCCTTGATGTCACGGTGGAAGATGTGCCACTGGAAGACGTGATCGCCGACCTCTTCCGCGCCGGCCGCGATCAGGAAAGCGAGCGGACGCAATGAGCACCGCTCCCTCGTTTTCCCCTCATCAGTTGCTGCCGAGTTGGCATGGCTGGACCACGATGCTCTCGATCAGCGTGGCAGACCGGCTAGCGCACCGAGGCGATTTCTTCGTTGGCACGCTGTTTCGCTTTCTGCCAATCGTCACCCAGATCTTCCTCTGGACAGCCGTCTTCTCCGCTGCGGGCACCAGCACGATTGCGGGCTACTCGCGGAACGACTTCGTGGCCTACTACCTGCTGACCATGCTGGCTCGCTCGTTTTCGAGCATGCCTGGACTCGCTGGTGGCATTGCCCGGAGTGTGCGCGATGGGTCGGTCAAGAAGTACCTCGTGCAGCCGGTGGACTACGTGGGCTTTTTGATGGCCGCGCGGGTCGCCCACAAACTCGTCTACTTCGGCATCGCAGCAACGCCATTTGCCTTGATGTTTTTTCTCTGCCGCAGCTACTTCCCGCCAGTGCCAGACGTGACCACGATCGCCGCCTTTGTGGCCACGCTCGTGATGTCGTTTCTGCTGGGGTTTTTCCTTGAAGCCGCGCTCGGCATGCTTGGTTTTTGGGTTCTTGAGGTCTCGAGCCTGATCTTCGTCTACATGCTCGCGCAGTATCTCCTCTCGGGGCACATGTTTCCCCTCGACATGCTCGATTCCGTCAGGCTCACGAGCGCCGGCTACTCGCTCGGCGATCTCGTACAGTTGCTGCCCTTTCAGTACACGGCCTATTTTCCGTGCGCGGTCTGGCTGGGCAAGATTCAGGGGCCCGAGCTCGCCTTCGGCTTGCTCGTAGAAGCCGTGTGGGTGGTGATTGCCGCCGTCGCCTGTCGCCTTGCCTTTCTGCGGGGCACGCGACGCTACAGCGCCTACGGAGGCTGATCCGACGGATGATGCGGTACCTACAAATTTTCGGCACCTTCGTCGCGGCGAGCCTCGTTCGCGACATGACCTTCCGGCTCAACTTCATCCTCGAGTGCGTCACGAGCCTGAGTTGGATGGCGATGAACCTCGGCTTCTATCTCCTCGTGTTCTCCTACACGTCTGAGATTGGCCAAGGGAGCGGCTGGACCAAAGGCCCGTTCTTCGTGTTTCTGGGGACCGGGTTGATCATCAACTCCATCGTGCAGGCATTCTTCATGCCGAGCGCCGAAGAGTTTGCGGAAATGGTTCGCACCGGAGGACTCGACACCACGCTTGTCAAACCAGTCGATGCGCAGTTCATGCTGTCGATGCATCGAGTCAACTTCGCCGCCTTCGCTAACGGGCTCGTTGGCGTAGCCCTCGTGATCTGGGGCGCGGCTCAACTCGACGCCTCTCCCACACTCGCAGCGTGGCTGCTCTTCCCGCTTCTGATCGCGTGCGGTGTTGCGATCCTGTATGGCTTCATCGTGGTCCTTGCCGCAGCCACGATCCTGATGGGCCGCAACCAGAGCCTCTACGACTTCTGGTTCTACATCACGAACTTCTCCAGGTATCCCGCCGAGATCTACTCCGGCCCCTGGGGCGGGCCCCTCCGCATGCTCTGTACGTTCGTGCTCCCGATTCTGCTCGTGGTCAACGTGCCAGCCCACACCCTCGCGCTCCCGATCCGCACCGGCGACGGGCGACTCATCATCGCCGCACTCGTGGCGGCCATCCTGATGCTCGTCATCTCCCGCCTTACCTTCCAAGCCGCCATCAACAAATACCGCAGCGCCTCGAGCTAACCGCTCCCACCCGAGGCACCAAGGCGAGCAAGCGGTGAGCCCGCTCCGGCCATGAGACGGTACTCGTCTCGACACCGGACATTTTCTCCGCAAAGCGAACGGTCGAGATCGCCCGAACATGTCGAAAATCGCACAACGCTCCTCGAGCGTTCGCCGCTCCCAAGGTCTCGGCGACCCACGGGAGCCACATCAACGAACGCGTGAGTTCGACCCACGCCGCGGAAACGAGCCTGCCTGATATCAGCGACGTGCGACGGAGGGTATGATTCTTCCTCACAATGATGCGGTTTCCCGGGGGGACTTTGCCTTGAATCGTGACGATTTTGCCAGCAGACTCGCTTTCAGTTCCAACGCCTACCTCGACGTGCCAATCGATTCCGCGATCGCCCAAGTGGCAGGGCTCGGCTACGCCGGTATTGAGCTGCTCGCGGACGTGCCCCACGCTTGGCCAGCAGGACTGCTCGACGTGCAGAAGCAAGCGATTCGCGACTGCATCGCCAAGCACGGCCTGGTTATCTCCAACATCAACGCGTTCATGATGAACGCCATCGCTGACCCTCGGCAGCCGTACTGGCATCCAGGCTGGACGGATCCGGATCCGCACTACCGGGCGATTCGTCGCGAGCACACGAAGCGGGCGTTGAGGTTGGCGGCTGACCTCGGGGCACCCGCGATTTCGACTGAGCCGGGTGGGGAGATCCAGCCTGGTCAGTCGCGGCAGGAAGCGTCGGACATTTTCTATGAGGAGATCATGCCGGTGCTCGACGTTGCGGCAGAAACCGGTGTGGGCTTGTTGGTTGAGCCTGAGCCAGGGTTGCTGATCGAAACGTTTGAGCAGTTCCTAGAGTTTGCCGAGCGGGTCGACCATCCGTCGCTCGGTCTCAACTTTGATGTCGGCCACGCCTACTGCGTGGGTGACGATCCCGCGGCTTGGGTACCGCGGCTCGTGAAGCACACCCGCCATTATCACGTGGAAGATATCGCCGAGACCCGCGTACACCACCACCTTGTGCCAGGCGAAGGCGCGATCGACTTCGCGGGCGTCTTGGCGGCCATCGCTGCTCACACCCCCGACCTGTGGGTGACGGTCGAACTCTATCCGTATCGCGCGCGTCCTGACGAGGCCGCCCGAGCAGCGCGAGAGTATCTGCTGGGGATCGCCGAGAGCGTGGGTTCATGACGGCAGCCGCGGATGGAGTTTCTCGGGGAACGGTGGGAGCGTGGCTGAAGCTCCTGCGACTGCCCAACCATGCCACTGCCGTCGCTGATGTCCTCGCCGGCTGGCTGATCATCGCTCGGCCCGACGTGGTGGCGACGCCGCCAGCCGCGTTCTGGGGTGTGGCCGTCGCCTCGCTGCTGCTCTATGCGTCTGGCATGGTGCTGAATGATGTGTTTGATCGTGAACTCGATGCTGTCGAGCGTCCCGAACGACCTTTGCCGAGTGGCCAGATTTCGCCGTGGGCAGCGGGCTGCGTGGGCTGGCTGCTCATGGCCGCCGGCATCGCTGCCGGCGTGTCGTCCGCAGTGCTCTCAGGGAATACCGAAACGGCCCTGGTGGTCGCGGCCTTGGCCTTGGCGATTGTCCTCTACGACGCGCGTGCGAAGTCGACCGCCGCTGGCCCATGGGTGATGGGCACATGCCGCGGCTTGAACTGGCTGCTGGGCGTGACAGCCGCGGGGGGCGTGTCGGCCAACCCCGAATGGCTCCCCGCGATTGGGATGGGAATCTATGTGGTGGGCATCACGCTCTTTGCTCGAACTGAGGCGACCCGCAGCAGCCGTGGCATGCTCAGTTTGGCTACGGCTGTGATGGCGGGTGGGCTCGCGGTGGCGGCGGGTTACGTCGTGTGGCTGGCAGGGGAGGGGGGATCAGCGTGGCTGATCCGAGCAGGGCTCGACAATTGGCTCCTCCTCTGGGGCGTGCTCGCAGCCTCCGTTGTCTACCGAGCAATCCGCGGGATCGTCACGCCCGAACCTGCCCTCGTGCAGCGTGCCGTGGGGAACGCCATCATGACGATCATCACCCTCGATGCTTCACTCGTGCTGGCGGCCTGCGGGGAGCCTTGGGGGATCGTGGCCTTCATGCTCTTGGCTCCGTTTCTCGTCGGCCGTCGGTTCATCCCCCCTACGTAGCCAACGACCCCGTCGAACGCCATCGCTTGGAGAACGCGGATGCTAGCAGGCTGGAGCACCAACAGCATCGATGGCGATCCGCACACAGCGTTGAACTACCTGGCCGATCTCGGCTTTCATTCGCTTGCCCTGACGCCTGACCGCCATCTGCTCAACCCTTTCTCTGCGACCTTCGCCGATGAAAGGCTGGCTTGGCAGCGATCGCTGGAGAGTCGGAACTTCCACTGCGTCGTGGAAACCGGCGCTCGCCATCTCCTCGACCCACTGCAAAAGCACGAGCCGACACTCGTATCAACCGCCTCATCGGCCCGCACTCGACGTATCGAGTTTCTGACAACCGCGATCGACCTCGCTGTGGCGCTGCGTGCCGGGTGCGTCTCCCTGTGGAGCGGCGTGGTTCGAGACGCTGCGAGCGAACCCCACCTCTGGGATCGGTTGACCGAAAGCCTCAAGCCCGTGGTCGACTACGCCGCTCTTCGCGACATACCACTTGGCTTTGAACCCGAACCCGGCATGTTTGTCGACACACTGCCGCGGTTTGACGAACTCCGCGATCGCCTCGGCCATCCGCCCCACCTGCGGCTCACCATCGACCTCGGTCACATGGAATGCATGGGGGAGTGGCCATTGGTGGACACGCTGCGTGCCCGCGTTGCCGACATCGTGAATGTGCACCTGGACGACATGCGTCCGTGCATCCACGAACACCTGCCCCTAGGCACTGGCGTCATCAGATTCCCGCCCCTGTTTGCCGCCCTTCACGAATGCCGCTACACCGGCGGCATCCACACGGAACTCCCGCGTCAGTCGCACCGCTGGGCAAGCGAAGCTGCGGCCACGATCGCCTTCCTGCAAAAGTCCGGCCTCCCGACCTCGCCCATTCGCGCAGCCAAGGCTTGAACCTGCGCCCGCCCTCCCGGCCGCAGACCAACGCCGAAGGCGGTGGACAGGCCGTTCTGCACCAATCAGCGAGAGGCGCGCCCCGGCCGAGTGAGCCGGCTTTGCAGTCGAGCGAAGCCAGGATGGCGAAAGCG
>JBMTLP010000115.1:0-8414 GCA_049433245.1 Pirellulales bacterium | reverse complement strand
CCAGCAGCAGCGGCCTATTTCGGGGCCAAGGACTGGCAGCAGACGGTGGTCATCCAGCGGATGGTTCGCGATCTTGCCATGCCGATCGACGTTGTGGTCTGCCCAACGGTCCGCGAAACCGACGGCCTCGCGATGAGTTCGCGGAACGTGTACCTCAACGGCCAGGAGCGTCTCCGCGCAGTCGCGCTGTCGGCAGGCCTCACCGCAGCCCGCGCCTGCTGGCAGAGGGGGGGGACTGTCGCCACGGCTTCGGCCGCGTTGCTCGAGCCTCTCGTCCGTGAGTCGGTCAAGTTGGACTACGCCGCGATCGTTGACCCAACGACCCTCGAGCCCTGGCCTGATCACGCCTGCGGCGTGCCCGCGATCGCCCTCGCGGCAGGTCGCGTGGGCTCTACTCGGCTGATCGACAACATGCTCCTGTCGTAAACGGCCACCCTATTCTCGTCCCTGCTCTTGTCCCGCACCGTCTGCCCCCCACACCGCATGTACTCCACGCTGTTTCACATCCCTTCTCGGCTCAACAACGATGGCTGGCCGCTGTTTGGCTTTGGCCTGTTGTTCGCCGTCTGGGCACTCGCCACCGTGGTCGCCGCGCTGTGGGTGACCTGGCGGTCTGGCTGGCAGGCGGCAGTGAAAACGCTGTGCGTGCCACTCACACTCGTCGCTGTGATGATCGTGTGGGTCATGCCCGCCCTCGACGACGGCGCGGGGATTCCGATCCGTGGCTACGGGGTGATGCTGCTTGCCGCCGTCGCTGCTGGCACCTGGCTATCGATCGTGCGTGGCCGCACGATGGGCTTCGACGCCGACACGCTCATTTCCCTTGGTACCCAACTCTTCGTGTGGGGCATCGTGGGGGCGAGGGCCTTCTATGTGATTGAGTATCACGAGCAGTTTTTTGTTGAGGGCCGTTCGTGGCTCGCCACGCTCTCCGACGTGGTGAACGTGGCGGCTGGCGGTCTCGTGGTCTTTGGATCGCTGCCCACCGCGGCAATCGCGGCATGGCTGTTTGCCCGACGCCGCGGACTCGATCTGCTGAAACTCGCCGACTGCATCGCCCCAGGCCTGCTCGTGGGGCTCGCGCTCGGTCGGGTCGGCTGTTTTCTCAATGGTTGTTGCTATGGCGGAACCTGCGAACTCCCCTGGGCGGTGACGTTTCCTCCCGAGAGTCCACCTTGGTTCGATCAGGTTCAGCGGGGCCTTCTTCCCAACCTGCCGGTCGAAATGGTTGGCCGCAGCCTGCCGGTGCATCCCGCGCAACTCTACGCAGCCATCGATGCGGCGATCCTGGCTTGGCTGGCCGTGTGTTTCACACCGTTGTGCCGACGGGATGGCCAGATCTTTGCGCTGGTGATCACGATCCATCCGATCTCGCGTATCCTGTTGGAAATGATCCGCGTCGATGAACCGCCAGCGCTTGGCACACCGTTTTCAATCTCACAGTTGATTTCGCTGCTGCTCCTGGCAACCGGTGGGCTGCTGTGGGTGGTGACATTTCGCCGCCCCCCGCGGGTTTGCTTTGACAGTGACTCCTCCACGGGCTGACACTAAAGTTTTTGGGAATCTTTTGGCCGCTCGAGGCGTCAAAGTGCAGGACAGCGAGATCATCGAACGCGTACTCGCCGGCGACCACGCGGCCTACGCAACGCTTGTCGAGCGACATCAGCCGCAGATTCTGCGTCTGCTCGAACGACTCGTGGGCTGCCGTGAAACGGCCCAGGATCTCGCGCAGGAGGCATTTATCGCCGCCTATCGCGGACTAAAGTCGTTTCAACAGAAAAGTAGTTTTTCGACATGGCTGTATCGAATCGCCTGCAACAAGGCTACCTCAGCTGCGCGACGTCGCCGCCCTGTGCCGCTTGCCCCAACTGCCGAACCCGTTGCCGAAATCAGCGAGGTCTCGACGGGACTGGAGCAGGCCGATCGACGTCGGGCCGTCGAGCAGGCCCTCGCCCAACTCGACGAGAGGTACCGTGCCGTCGTAGTACTGGCCGACATGGAAGAAGCCTCCTACGAGTCGATTGCGGGCATTCTCGACATTCCGGTTGGCACCGTCCGGAGCCGGCTGCATCGCGCACGCTCGGAGCTCCGCGAACGCCTCAAGGCGTTTGTGACGGCAGAATCGAGTTCCTCGTAAGGAGGCTGCCAGCATGACGCTCGAACCAGATTCTCCGATGCTCAGCGAGTGGCTTGATGGTCGCTTGTCTGGCGACGAGGCCGATGCAGTCGCTGCTGCGGTGCGGGCCAACCCAAAACTGACGGCGATCGCCACCGAACTTCGCCGAGTGAAGCAGGCCTTGCTTGAAGCAGGTGACCATCCGGTGGAGTCGACCGGTTCGCTCGTCTCTTCGGTCATGGCTGCCCTGGCCGGTGAGGCTCCTGGTGATGAAGACCCCTTCGCCAACGCAGTCAGTGGTGACAGCGGCATCGGCACCCGACCTCCTCACGACGAAACTGACGAAGAGGTCGATGAGAAGGTTGAAGAAGAATGGCAGCGGCTGGAGAAGCAGCGACTCCTACAGGATCGAGCGGAAGCCTTTGAGGATGAGGATGCGATCCGTGAAGCCCGCCGCATGGAAGGCCCCTCGGCTGGCTCCGACAGGCACTGGCTGAAGCCTGCCCTCTCGATCTCCCTGGCCGCAGGATTGCTCGTGGCCGTGTTGCTCAACATCGGCGACCAGACCGCCACCGATACCACAGCCCCCCCGCTTCAGCAGACGAATGCGGTCGCGGCACTGGAACGCCCGCAAGTCGACCCTGTCGCTCTTGCCGAACGCATGATCGCCCGCGGCATCGAACTGACCGAAGGCAGGCAGTCGATGGGCACCCTGCACATGACCATCCACCTCGGCGACCGAGAGGGGCGGCGGCAGTTCGAGGAATTGCTCGCGCGAAGCCGGGTGAAACTTGATCGCGAAGAAACGATGACCGGCGGACGTGTAGAACGGATTGGCTGCTTGGGACGGGCAGCGGAAGTCGATCGGTTGCTGGAAACCCTCGCCGTCTCCACGGGCAGCGTTGTCGTCCAAACGGGTTCCCTCTCACGCGAGGCAATCGACCGTCTTGAACGGCGCGGCCCGGTTGCCGAACCGATGCTTGCCGCAGCAGATGCCGAGCTCAAAACCGCTACAGAGCCTCAGCCTGCAGCCACGGCGATCGCCGCGGCGGACCAAGCTCAGCCCACGTTGCTCACGGAAGACGTCGCGGTTGCCGCCGACGTAGGCGCCCAAGCGGCCGGCCTCGCCGTGGATGCGGCAGCACCACCAGTTCCAGTGTCCCCGCCCACCGAGGCCCTCGCGCAGAACGACGCCCCGAACGTTGAGGGGCGAAGCCTTGCCATGGGCCGAAGCCAGGGAGGCCCAGCGATCGGGGCGATGTCACGCGTGGCGACCATCGAACCGGCTCCGATCGTGACTCCACCTGCCGACGCCGCGACACAGGAGGCAGACGCGCCTCCCCCACCGCCACAGCTGATCCCGCCGGAAGGCTTTGTCCGGTTGTGGATCGACATCGTCGACGACACCAGGCTGCCAGCTGCGACCCCGGCCGAAACACCTGCCCCCTGAACGACCTCCCGCTGACTGGCGCGATGGCTGCCTCTCCCGCTCCTGACGAAGCCTCACCAGCTCGGACACCCCCGAGCACGGTCACGATTCGCTGCCGTGAGGATGGGCCCTACGTGATCGAGATGCCTGCCAACACGAGTGAACTTGGACTCCAGTTGCGGGTGACCGACCACACAGGGCAAGCGTTCCCGCTTGCGGATGGGAAACGTGCCGTCGCCCTCTGCCGCTGCGGTCACAGCGCCACGCGTCCTTTCTGCGATGGATCCCATCGTGCGAGGGGTTTTTCAGCCGTGGAACAGGCCCCTCCCGTCTCCGACTGACGCCTTACCAGGCACCTGAAGATGGGTCGTAACGGCTGCGAAAACCGTGCTCTTCATGACAAATTGCGCTGTTGAACCGCAGAGAACCGGTGAGATTCCCAGTTTTTCGGCCAGGGGTCCCTTGAGACATATAGACTGCCTCCCGAGTGACCTGTACCGTTGAAGCTTCTTATGGAGTCTTGAACCGCGGTCACGCCCCCCGGTGGAAGGATATGACGTCACACTCTCGGTCCAACTTCTACCAAAGGCACGCTGTGGCGATCATGGCTGTGCTCGTTTTCTTGCTGCCTTTGGTGGTGGTGGGAGCGATCAAAGCCAAGGGTAATAACCGCAACGATGTGAAGGGATGGCTGCCTGCCGAGTATCCCGAGACGCAGGTCTACAAGTTCTTCCGACAGCACTTCCAGGGTGAGGAGTTTATCCTCGCTAGCTGGGAAGGCTGCACCATGAACGACCCGCGGCTGGAACTGATGGCGAGCAAGTTGCTGCCACCTCCCGAAGAGGCCTCCCGGGTCGACCAACCACTCTATTTCAAGACGGTCCAGACAGGCCCCCGGGCCGTTGAGCTGATGACCAGCGAACCTTTGCTGCTGGAGCGGCAGGAAGCCATCCGCCGGCTGACCGGAGCCTTGATTGGCCCCGCAGCAGAGGGCGTTGAGCCCCTCTCAGCCGAGGACAACCTCGACCAACGCCAGACCTGTCTGGTGCTCACACTCTCCGATCTCGCTCGCACGAACCTCCACGGCGCGATCGATCAGGTCAGGCAGATCGCCACCGACGAATGCGCGATCCCAGAAGACAGCCTCCACATCGGTGGCCCGCCCGTCGACAACGTCGCCATCGACAAAGCCGGCCAGAGCAGCGTCACGATCCTCTTCGGCCTCTCACTGGTGGTGGGGTTCATCGTCAGCTGGCTGTCGCTGAGGAGCAAACTGCTCGTGGGCCTGGTCATTGCCTCGGGCGTGTACAGCATGTTCGCCAGCTTGGCGGTGGTGTGGTACTCAGGCTATCCCGTCGATGCAATCCTGTTGACGATGCCCTCGCTGGTCTACGTGGCCACGACGAGCGGAGCCATCCACCTCGCCAACTACTATCGCGATCAGATCGCCGAAACCGGCATTCAGGAAGGAGCGGCTGGGCGTGCCTTGCACCACGCGGTGCTGCCGCTTTCGCTGGCGACCGGCACGACTGCGGTCGGCTTGGCCACGCTAGCGGTGAGTGAGCTGGTACCGATCCGCATGTTTGGCATCTTCTCCGCGGTCGGTGTGGTGGTGAGTTTCATCATTCTCGTCACCTTGATGCCAGCGGCGCTCGAACTGTTCCCTCCGCGGCTGAAACTCGGCAAGGCGGCCGACAGTGACGAAGAAGACACCTGGCGGCCGATCGAGGAGAGCCGCTGGTGGAAGGTGGGGCAGTGGATCACCCGCCACCACGCGCTCTCTACGGTGGGCTGCCTCGCCCTGATGGCGGGCATCGGTTACGGCATGACGAAGGTGGAAACGAGCGTGCAACTGATGCGGCTCTTTGCACCCAATGCCCAGATTCGTAAGGACTACCAATGGTTGGAGGGGAATCTCGGCCAACTGGTGCCGATGGAAATCCTGCTGAAGATCGACAACGAAGAGTGTGACCTGAACTTCCTCGAGCGGATGGAACTCGTCGGGGAGGTGCAGGAAGCGATCGGTACGCTCGATGAAGTCGGTAGTTCGCTGTCCACCGTCACGTTTGGCAGAAGCCTCGATCTCGGTGGTGCCAACAGCGGGATTGGCGGAGCGGCCGCTCGTGCGTTTGGCTTGGGTGCCCGCACCCGCCGCAGCGTGCTCAACCGCCGGCTCGAAGCCCACCGCGAAGAGTTTCTCGACGGCGACTACCTGCGAGAAACTACCCTGCCTGACGGCAGCCCTGGCGAACTCTGGAGAATCAGCGCTCGCGTGAGCGCGACGAAGGAAGTTGAGTACGACCTGTTCCAAGAGGAACTCAAAGAACGGATTAACCCGATCCTGGCCTCGCTGGCGGAAGATGGCGTGACGGGGATCGAGGTCGACTACACCGGGTTGGTGCCGCTGGTCTACAAGGCACAGCACTCACTGCTCGACGGGCTCGTTCTCGGCTTCGGCGTCGACTTCCTGATCATTGTGGCGGTGATGGTTGTGCTCTGCCGGGCCCTCTCGGCTGGCCTCGTGCTGCTGATCCCCGCGGCCTTCCCTGCGATCATGGTGTTTGGTGGCATGGGCTGGGGCAACTCACTACTCAAGTCGCTTACCGCCGGAACGCTGCTCGTTGACATCGGCACTGTGATGGCTCCGAGCGTGGCCTTGGGTGTGACCGTCGACGACGTGGTGCACTTCATGCTCTGGTTCCGAAAGGGCATCTCCGACGGCCTCGATCGTCGCGAAGCCACCATGCTCGCCTACAAGGGCTGCGCCCGGGCGATGTATCAGAGTTGGGGTGTGATCGGCATCGGCCTCTCGGTCTTCTCGCTCTCGCCGTTCGGACCAACCCAGCGGTTCGGCTACATGATGCTCTCTATGCTCACCATCGCCTTGGTGGGCAACCTGATCCTCCTGCCCGCGATGCTCTCCGGCCCGCTCGGCGGAGTGTTTGCCTGGAGCGTGCTGCGAAACGATCGCAAGAAGGCGATGCGGACAGAGCAGCGACGGGTGAAGAGCGAACCTGGCAGCGATGCCCTTCCGGCTCCTCACGTCCTCCAAGGGCAGGCGCAGACGAAGCCAAAGCAGGTCGTCCATGCCTGACGAACCAGCGACGCCTGCAGGCTCGCCCGGCAACCCATCGAGCAATGAGGCTCCCGCTGCAGACACTGCCGGCTTGCCCGTGGCTACGGTCTTTCTCAAGCCCAAGAAGGCTCGGCCCTTTTTTGGGCGACACCCTTGGGTCCTCGACTCGGCCGTGCTGCGTGTGGAAGGCAGCCCGCAGGCAGGCGATGTGGTCGACCTCGCCACGCACGATGGGAACTTCGTTGCTCGTGGACTCTTCAACCCTGAGAGCCGTATTCGTGTCCGGCTCTACGCCTTCGAAGCCGCCGTGCGTCTTGACGACACCTTCTGGCGGCAGCGGATCGAGCGGGCCATCCACCTGCGAAAAACTCTCGGTCTCGATGATCGCAACGGCGCCGCCCGCTTGATCAACAGCGAGGGGGACGACCTTTCGGGGCTGATTGTCGACCGCTTCGGAGAGTGGCTCTGCGTGCAGTTCACGGCAAGGGCGATGCACTGCCGGGCAGATCTCATCTGCGACATTCTCGAGGAGACCGTCAAACCTGCCGGCATCTTGCTGCGGTCCACGGAGCGGGGCCTCGGCAAACTCGAGGGGCTGCATATCACCGATGGACTGGTGCGCGGTCGATCGCCGAACGGTCCCGTGTTCATCAACGAGCATGGACTGCGGTTCGGCGTCGATCTCTCCGAAGGCCAGAAGACGGGCTTCTACCTCGACCAGCGTGACAACCGCCAAGCGGCTGCACGCTTTGCCGGCGGCCGTCGGGTCCTCGATATGTTCTGCTACTCCGGTGGCTTTTCGATCGCGTGTGCTAAGGCCGGTGCCGCGAGCGTGCTGGCGGTCGATGGCAGTGCCAAGGCAACGGCGCTTGCGGAGGCCAACGCTGGACTCAATAGCGCGGCCTGCATGACCGTGGAAACCTCCGACGCCTTCAAGAAACTTGATGCCCTCGCCGCAGCCGGAGATCGCTTCGGGATGGTGATCCTCGACCCGCCGAAGTTTGCCCGCAGTCGCTCGACACTCGACGAAGCCCTCCGTGCGTATCACCGGGTGAACCGGCAAGGGGTCGATCTCCTCGAGCCGGGCGGCATCCTTGTCACCTGCTCCTGCTCGGGCGTGGTCTCACGCGAAGACTTCCTGATGATGCTCTCTGGCGTGGCTCAGCGATCAGGCCGCTCGATCTCGATCCTCGAGTGCCGGGGCGCTGCCGACGACCATCCCGTCAGCGTCAGCTGTCTCGACGGCGAATACCTCACGTGCGTCATCGCCAGCGTGGTTTGAGATGAAGCGCGTGCTGTTTGTGTGCGTTGAGAACTCCAATCGCAGCCAAATGGCTGAGGCGTTTGCCCGCATGCACGGCAACGGCCAGATTGATGCTGCGAGCGCTGGCTCCCGGCCCTCAGGGAGGATCAATCCCAAGGCGGTCGCGGCCATGCAAGAGTTGGGTTACGACCTCTCCACGCACGGCTCAAAGGGACTCGACGCGTTTAACGGCCAGCATGTGGACGTTGCTGTGACGATGGGTTGCGGCGATGAGTGCCCGCTCGTGCTCGCCCAGCAACGGGTGGACTGGAAAATCCCTGACCCTCGTGACATGACCCCGGAGGAGTTTCGGGGTGTCCGCGACCTGATTGAGCAGAAGGTCGTGCACCTGCTCGCCACGCTCGAAGCCGACACCGCAGGCGGCGGACAGGCCGTCCCCAACCACTGAGCGAGGGGCGAGCCCGAGCCGAGTGGGCCGGCTTTGTATTCGAGCGAAGCCCGGAGGGCGAAAGCGAGAATGCAGGAGTGA